>NZ_JAUBTV010000030.1:0-75285 GCF_036705145.1 Microcoleus sp. B5-D4
GCGTCCCGCCCGTCCAAAAAAGACGGGGGGGACGCCCATCCCACGTTCAAGAGTGGAAGTTATTTAATTCTCATTCCTTAATACAAGTCTTGATTAACTTGTTTGTAGTAAGGACTTCAGTCCTTTTTTTGCCAACTCATCACTAAGGACTAAAGTCCTTACTACAAACCTATTCCACTTTTCCAAAAAGTCAAGTAAACTGAATATTTGCAGTAAAATAATGTCAGCTATTAGCTCAATTACACGCGCCATCATCAAAGCATACTTAGAAGTTTTCATCGAAAATCTTGTCAATGAATACAGAGGACGGCTAATACCGAAACTTGATATTCCAGCAGCATATTTATCATGCAAATCCTCTAAAGGTCAACTGAAACCGTTTCAGGCTGCTATTATGCCCTCAGAATTGCTGCGGATTAACGAGTTTGAAAGAGGTTTCAGCAGCAGCTTGGGCACAACTTATGAAGAATGTGCAAAACTCATTGCTTTGGAACATCACCAAGAAGCAAGCAGAAGCTATGAACTTTCTGGAGAAGTTAGCATAGAGGCTGTCAATGAAATTGAGCGTCAGATAGCGCTATTCGAGCAGTCAGCAGACAAGAATGCAACTAAACCTGGTTTTGAAGAAATGATAGAAGCTGTTCTTGTGGCTCAAAAAACGAACCATTTAGTTAGGCGATCGGTCAAAGCAGATTTGTACGTGCTATCCCGTGACGGGAGGAAATTTTTATTTGAAATTAAAGGGTCAAAACCCAACAAAGGACAATGCTTGGAGGTAATTCAACGCCTGCTGAGATATCATTTACTGTGCGGAGAGTCTCGCCCCGATGCTCAATCTTATTATGCTATGGCTTACAATCCTTACGGGCCAAATCGTTCAGATTATAAATGGTCAGTGGCAAGGAAGTACACGCCCTTTGAGCAAGCTGTCATTATGGGACATGAGTTTTGGAATATTATAGGGGGAGAGACTGCCTATGAAGAACTTTTGGATATATATCAAGAAGTTGGGCGGGAGAAGGGTAAGCATATGCTTGATGCTCTTGCTTTTGGATTTTAGTAAAGTATGAGTTTCTTCAGCTTTCTCTTTTCAGTTAACTAATATATAAAAGAGTTGAGGAGAAATAAAAGTGTCAGAGCAACTTCATGAATTATTAGCATTTGTTTTAGAAAAAGAAGTAGGACTGCCGGCCAGAAAGTCTCAATCTTTAGCCGGTCACTTTGCGGAGTTAGAAGAATTTATTAACTTAGAAGCAGAAACACTTAGAAACGGCATCAGCAGCATATCGGGCAAAAGAGCGCTGAGATTTACTCCCGATGAGATTGAACGCATTTTAGCATTTATATCTTCAGGCCAACTGTCGCTGCAACTTACTATCGCTGAAAATTTTTTAGCCAGCATTTGTCGAGATTTTACTGGGCGACAGCTAGTTATGGTTGAAAATCTGACTTTAGGGAAAATTCATCCCAACCCATTTTTAATTAGGGCGTTAAATCTGGACACTCCCGAAGAAGTTGTCAGGCTCAATGTTTATATGACTGCTACTAGGTCTATTGTCACTTCAATGGGATTGTTTATTCAAAAACTATTGATATCTTGCTCTGAAAGTGCAGAAATTGCACCGGAAGAGTCTGGATGGGACGCAATTAAAACTACCAGTGATGGCGAGAAATGCTGGATACAGGTAAAAAGCGGCCCGAATGATATGGATAAAGACCAGATAGTATATTGGGCTGCCAAAATTGAGGAAAAAATTCAGGAGGGCGATCGCGCTTATATTGGTATAGCTTACGGTAAAAGAACTAATAAAACTGTAACACTTGGTTTGCTGAAGCAAATTTTGCCCAATTCGGAAATGATCACTTTAATAGGTCGAGAACTGTGGGATTTTGTCAGTGAAGATACTCGCTATACTGTGAATCTGTTTGAAGTTTTGCGTCAGTCGGCTAGTCAAGTTTTAGCACAAAGTTCTATTGATGAAGCTATAGAAATGTGTAGCGATCGACTAATCGCTGAATTTATCGGAAAGTACGGCGAGGGAAGTCAAGGTGTTTTTAACTATATAGCAGATATATTTTGATTTACAAGTTTGTAGTAGCGCCCAAACGCTACTGCAAACCCCGAACTACAAAACTCCTTTAGAACTCGGAATCCCACTGGCGCGCCGCGGATCGATTTCTACCGCCATCCGCAGAGCTCGCGCAAATGCTTTAAATGCCGCTTCCACAATGTGATGAGAATTCCCGCCCTGCAACTGTCGAATGTGCAGTGTCATTTGAGTGTGGTTCACCACCGCCGAAAAAAACTCTCTCACTAATTCAGTATCGTAAGTGCCGATCCGCTGGTTGGGAATTTCCAAGCTGTAACTTAAGTGAGGGCGTCCCGAAAAGTCTAGCACTACTTCAATTAAAGCTTCATCCAAAGGTGCGATGAAATGCCCGAAGCGAGAAATGCCCGATCGATCCCCGACAGCTTTTGCTAGCGCTTGGCCTAAAGTAATTCCCACATCTTCGTTCGTGTGGTGGTCGTCAATCTCCAAATCCCCGATCGCCTGCACGTCCAAATCGATCAATCCGTGAGAAGCAATCTGATGCAACATATGGTCTAAAAACGGAATCCCCGTAGACGCCTTGCAAGTTCCCACACCGTCGAGATTGAGGCTAGCAGTGACATCCGTTTCCAGTGTCGTGCGTTTCACTAAGGCGGCCCTAGCTGGTTGAACTGAACTTGCAGGAGGAAGAGAAGGGCGATCGATTATTTCCATAATTCGCAATTGGTCATTCATTAGTAATTAATTAGTAATTTGGGATTAGCACTCTTCCAGCAGACAGTTGAAATCGAACAGGGGACAGTTTTTTCGAGAGTCTAAAAACCTCGCTGCGTCGCCCGCAAGCGTTGTCGAAGGGTCAACTATCAACTGTCAAAAAACCTCACGCTTCACTGTCAACTGTCAACTGTCAACTGTCAACTGTTTGCAAGCTGTTACATTCCCATGATTTCGTAACCGGCATCGACATACAAAACTTGACCCGTAATCCCGCTAGCGAGATTGCTGCACAGAAAAGCCGCAGCATTTCCCACTTCCTGCTGAGTCACCGTCCGCCGCAGCGGGGCCACTTCCTCAACGTGGTGGATCATGTCCAGAATACCGCCAACTGCTGACGAAGCCAGAGTCCGAATCGGGCCCGAAGAAATCGCATTTACCCGAATATTTAACGGGCCCAGTTCAGCCGCCAGATAACGAACATTCATTTCCAAAGCTGCTTTAGCAATTCCCATCACATTATAATTAGGAACTACCCGGACGCCGCCCAAGTAAGTCAGGGTCACAATACTGCCACCCTCGGCCATCAGCGGTTTAGCAGCAGCACAAAGCCGCACCAGCGAATAAGCGCTAATATCCAAAGCATTGGAGAAACCTTGGCGCGAAGTGTTGGTGAAGTCCCCCGAAAGTTCGTCCTTGCCGGCAAAAGCCAGACAGTGAATCAGGACATCTAACTTGCCCCACTTGTCGGCGATGGTTTGAAAAGTAGACTCAATTTCGCTCTCGTCTTGGACATTGCAGGGCAAATACAGACTGGGATTGAGCGGTTCCACCAGTTCAGCGACTTTACGCTCGTGCTTGCCTTTCTCGTCCTTCAAATAAGTTATGCCGAGGTTGGCCCCAGCTTTGTGGAGCTGCTGAGCGATGCCCCAGGCGATCGAGCGATTGTTGGCAATGCCCGTAACAAGAGCATTTTTTCCGGTCAAATCTATCATCTGTAGTTTATCTAAAAGCAACTTGCACCGTTCTCGTTGGCTATATCTGACAACCCCGCCAGTTTAGACACAACTGATTCAGATTTAACTGATTCAGACACAATTGAGACACAATTGATATTAATTTTGCTGTGGAGCTAGATGGGGGCGGAATTGAAAAAGTTAAGAGAAGGGCTAGATTTAATCATACAGTGCGTGTTTACCTTAACATTAGATGGAAGTAACAGAATCCCTAGATATTGGAGGTTGGGCAGTATATTTACTCAATAAGGTTAATCGGCAAGTTATAAAGTATTGATTAGTACAAAGGATCTAGTCGTGACGCATGATAGACCGCTAGCAGCCGTGTTCCGCCAAATCAGCGGCGGAGCGTTTCCACCCATTGTGGAAACCTTTGAACGGGGCAAGACAATTTTTTTCCCTGGAGACCCGGCTGAGCGCGTCTACGTTCTCATTAGAGGTGCTGTGAAGCTCTCCAGGGTCTACGAAGCAGGGGAAGAAATTACAGTCGCCCTCCTGCGCGAAAATAGCGTATTTGGGGTGCTGTCTCTGATTACGGGACACCGATCGGACAGGTTTTACCACGCGGTAGCCTTTACGCCGGTGGAATTGATCTCGCTGCCGATCGAACAAGTCGAGAAAGCGCTTAAGGAAGACCCGGAATTATCGATGGTGATGCTGCGGGGACTGTCGTCTCGGATTTTGCAAACCGAGATGATGATCGAAACGCTGGCCCACCGAGATATGGGATCGAGACTCGTCAGCTTTTTGCTGATTCTGTGCCGGGATTTTGGCGTGCCCGGTACAGAGGGGATTACGATAGATTTGAAGCTGTCCCACCAAGCGATCGCCGAAGCGATCGGCTCGACGCGGGTAACGGTGACTCGTTTGCTCGGCGATCTCAGGCAAGAAACCATGATCTCGATCCACAAGAAAAAGATCACAGTCCACAACCCGGTGGCCCTAAGCCAGCAATTCACTTGATGCCGAGAAAGTATAGGATTTTGGATTTTGGATTTTAGATTCAATCCAAAATCCAAAATCCAAAATCTAAAATCGGAATGACTGCTGGATACATCCTGGTATTTGTAATTTTAGTGTTGGGGGGTGTGATCGCCACTGTCAGCGATCGCCTTGGGACGAAAGTCGGCAAGGCAAGATTGAGTTTATTCAAACTTCGCCCCCGCGATACTGCTGTTGTTGTGACAGTGATGGCCGGCAGCATCCTGTCAGCACTTACTCTGGGCATTTTGTTTGCTACTAGCAAGCCGCTGCGAACGGGAGTTTTTAGAATAGACGAGATTCAAAAAAGGCTCAACAACGCCCGCAGAGAAATCAACCAGGCCACTCAAGAAAAAAATCGAGTTGAAAGTGAATTAGCTCAAGCCAGAGCCGCTCAAGCGCAAGCTAGAGCCAATTTAGAGCAAATTAATCAATCCCTCCAAGCCGCTAATGCTGAGCAAGCTCGGACGCAAACAAAATTAAACTCGCTGCGGGCCCAGCTCAACAGCGTGCAAGCAGCCAAGTCTAAAACTGAAGAGCAGTTAAGTCAGGTAGAAGCGGCTAAATCTAAGACAGAAGAACAGCTCAGCAGCGTGGAAGCAGCTAAATCCCGCACCGAAGAACAATTGAAACTGGTGGAAACGATTCGATCGACTACACAAGCTCAGCTCGATCGCACCGAGAACCAATTGAAAACAGTTTCTGGTCAAAAAACGACTTTAGGAGCGGAAATCGCCCAACTGCAAGAGGAACGCCAACAGTTAATCGAGCAGGTAAAAACTCAAATTGCCCAGCGCGATCGAGAAATTGCCAAGCGAGAGAGAGAAATTGCCAGACGAGACGCAGAAATTGTCGATCGCAACGAACTAATTGCCCAGCGAGACAAGGAAATTGCTCAGCGGGTGCAAAATCTGGCCGAGCGCGATCGAACCATTATCGAGCGCGACAAAGTAATTGCCGAGAGGGAAGCACTCCTAGAAACCTTGGCACAGCAACAAGCTCAACTCGAACAGCAACAAACTGTCTTGCAGCAGCAAGTGCAAATTTTGGAACGCGATTTTCAGGCAATCCGCGAGGGTACAGTTGCCATCAGGCGCGGTCAAATTTTAGCTGCTGGCGTGGTTCGCATTATTGAACCCGGTATGGCGAGTCGCGCGATCGATCGACTTTTGCAAGAAGCAAATAAAACCACCGTCGGACTGATGCAGCCGGAAAATAAGAAGGTTAGAGACCAGGTTATTCAAATTACTAAAGCAGAAATCGATCAACTAATTAGTCAGATTAAAGACGGTCAAGACTACGTGGTGCGAATTGTTGCCGGCGCTAATTACCTGCGGGAAGAAAAGCTAATTAAGGTATTTGCAGAAGCAGAAATCAATCGAGTTGTGTTCCGCGCTGGAGATGTGATTGCAGGGGTTGCTGTCGATCCGGTGACTTTGACTGACGAACAGGTGCGGCAGCAGTTGCTGCAATTGATAGAAGCTTGTCAATTTCGCGCTCGCCTGATCGGCGTTGTCGGCGGTAGAGTTCAAGTGGCCGACAGTCAGATTGAAACTTTAGCTGGTTTTATCGAGCGATTGCAGCAGTACGAGAAACCGCTGGACGTTCAAGCGATCGCCACAGATGTCACTTACATCGCCGGCCCGCTTAAAATAGATTTAGTGGCTCTTGAAAACGGAGTCGTTGTTTTCCGCACCGGACAACAAACACAAGGCCAAGGAGATTTGAAAGTTAAAAAATAAATTTGGTAATTAATAATGGGTAACAGGCTATGATTTTAGGTTTCGATCCAGGTAAAGACAAATGCGGCATAGCTGTAATGGGTAGAGATAAGAAGGTCTGCTACCATCAAGTTGTGCTGTCGGAAGCAGCGATATCTACTATTCAATCTTTGTGCGAACAGTTTCCCATTGAGTTATTGGTACTCGGAGATCAAACGACTTCTAAGAGTTGGAAACAAAAATTGACGCAGAGTTTGTCGCCTGCGCTCAAAATTGTTCAGGTTGACGAGAGGTACAGCAGCTTAGAAGCGAGGGAACGCTACTGGCAAATGTACCCTCCGACGGGACTTTCGCGCTTGATTCCCGAGGGAATGCGGACGCCACCGAAGCCAGTGGACGATATTGTGGCGATCGTCCTGATTGAGAGGTATTTGAATAAAAGTTAGTCAATTTTATAACCGTTACCACTGATTCTCTTTGATTATTAAGGAATCAATATATTTTTGCTGGTATTTAATTTTCACTTTTTAAATAAAATACACCCTAAATTTAGAGGAGCGATCGTTGAATCACAATTAGTGCTACTTGATAACAGCTTCGGTCAAGATTACCTTACCATTCTGCCGGACTTGCAGGCGTTGGGGGTTAATCGAATAGATAATATTGCCGTTAGTCGCTTCATAACTTCCGTCGTCACCTGTCGTTACTTGCATGACATTGATTTGACTGCCATTTATTTTACTGAGGCCGCGGTAAAAAATATCGCCTTCCTGGGTTTTGCAAATGTATATAGAAAAGTTGGGCGTTGCGAAAAATTGCACCATTTCGGCCCTCGGACATCCCTCAACTTGAGCAATTTGCAGCGGTGGATTATTGCCCAAAGTGTTGGGTGCGATCGCCCCAAATTTGGCAATCGGTTGATTTAGTGCAGTTGCTTTTGCTGAGGCTGTCAAAAAGCAGATCGCACTAATGCCTGCCATAACTAGAACTACTCCTTTAATGCCCTTAACTCTATCTTTATCAAACATCTTGTCACTCCTGGTTTTAACTATATAATTACATCTTAAGCTATCTTTGCTGGATATTAATAATATTTAATATCAGAGGTGAAAGGTGCATGAATACGGTACACTGTCCGTTTAAGTAAGGTGCGAACTGTGCACCCTACGCCAGTGAAAATACATAAGTATGTCAATGCGATCGAAGGAAAGCAATCTCTTGCATTTATGACATTTTTAAGATTTTATGACTTGTTCACGCTGAGCTGAGAAACCGGATTTCTTCATATAGCGGTTCTCAAAAAAGTGAGGTATGCCCACGGAGGCCACGGAGGCCACGGAGGCCACGGAGGCCACGGAGGCCACGGAGGCCACGGAGGCCAGTCGTACCTCATCTTTCTGAGAAAGGCTATATATTTCTCGTTACTAAACCTTTGATTTTCATTGAAACCGGGTTTCTCGCCTCCCATGCGATCGCGAACTGACTCAGTTACACAGTAATTGTTTATGGGCGCTTAGCTATTTAGTGAATAATAAAAAGGGAAACAGAAGATACATTTTTCCTCCCATTTCCCATTTTTTAAATAACCGTCGTCCTGACTGCGAACCTGGTAATTAATTAACTGCTGCCAACTGTTTATCTTTGATTTCCACAGGTGCGGTTAATGCCTCTTCCAAAGCCGCACAGCCGAGTTTTTCCTCCAGAATTGCCATCACTTCGCGACCGAAATCATTGGAATTTCGCTGCCAAGCTTCTAAACAAATTTGCCCGAAAAACGAACCCAAAGGTTCGGGATTCCACAGCAACTTGCGCGCTGTCCAAGGCATCAAACTCATGGGATCGTAACCAGGTTGCAGAATCTCCTTTTTAAAGGCGTATTCTTCCAAAATTGTGTGTGGCTGCAACCCGATAAAGAAAATCGCGGGTTCTACTTTATCGGCTCCGAAAATTCGCTCTAATTCTCGGTGATAAGCAATAGTTTGCCGGATAGTTTCAAAGGTTTCGTCAATGACGTTAAACGAGTAATTAACGGAAACCACATCGTTGTAACCGGCGGCTTTTAAATCGCGACAATTTTCCAAAACTACTCGCAAGTTGTAGCCCATCCGCATTTTGCGAACCAGTTCCTGGGAACCGCTGGTGATGCCGATTTCAAAGTAATTCATCCCCGTTTTTACCATCAAATCGCACAATTCGGGTGTGAGATTGTCCGCACGGATGTAAGCCGCCCAGTGTATGTCAGTCATGCCGGCGGCGATGATTTTTTGCAATAATTCAACTGCATCGTCGATGAATTTGCGTGCTGGGATAAATTGAGCGTCGGTAAACCAGAAATTGCGGATACCTCGATCGTACAATTGCCGAATCTCCGCCACCACCTCATCCGCCGGATTGATCCGCACTTGTTTCCCTTCAATCACGGTATAAATGCAGTAACAGCAATTATGAGGACAGCCGCGCTTGGTTTGGACTCCGACGTAGAAGTCCATATCCTGTAGATAATAGGAAAACTCCGGCCAAATCGTTTCGATGTAATTGTAATCGCAAGCACTTTTCTCGATGTTGGCTGGTTTTTCGTGAATTAGCTTCGCGCGCGGCACAGTTTCCCCCACCACATAACACCTTTCCTCGGCCAAATCTTCGCCCTTAATCAACTTCTCCAGCAAAGCTTCGCCTTCCCCCACCGAAACCACAGTTCCCGTGGGCAAACTGCGGCCCAACTGCTCGTAAAACACGCTCACAGCACCGCCGCCGACTACTGCACGAGCTTCGGGGCGGTATTTCCGGGCCCGCTTCAATCCGCGCTTAATCAGTCCCAAATTGCGCCAGAGTTCGGTGTAGTAAGACGCGGCTAAACGCAGTCCTCCGAGTGCTCCCCGGAACTTGATCAGCGGATTTTTGGCGTAGTAAAACTCGAAGGCATTTTGCAACGGGTTGCCGCCCCTGCCGCCGACGGGCGCGTAAATTTGAATGTCGCGCCAAGAGAAAACCAGCAGAGTCGGCTTAAACTCGTCTATGCTGGCATCTAAAGCTTTAGCGAAATCCAGGGGGGGTACGGCACCTAAATCGAAAATGCGCTGTTCGACATCGGGAAACAGCTTGTGTACGTGATCCGAAAGATACACAACTCCGATCGGGAAAATCGGATTGCAAGGGAGGCGAACGTACAGGACTCGGTTTTCTCGGTTTTCCATGATTGCCATATCCTAAAGTGGAACTTTTTCAGCTATGTTAATATTCTTTTAATATAACTTTACAATATGTCTAATTTTCGCAATTTGACATTAAATATTCTTAAATTTTTTTAAACTGGCTAAAAGCCGAGCTTGTTGGTGTCGATCGGCGAGAGCAGCAGAAAAAAGCTAATTTTTAAGTCAATACAGCGTATTTTGAATGAAAATCCCAGCTAGGAGTCAAAAAGCAGATATTTATCCGGTTAGATTTTAATTTAAGTTCGATCGGTCTCTCATGTATTAGGGAGTTGGTAGTCGGCTTTACAGTAGGCGGGATCACCTAGTGTTAGCCTGAGAAGATAACTAAAACTTTTAGGTAAGGCTCCCTCAGCAGTTATGGCTCAAATTCTTGACCCCGTACCCTCAGACACCGACAGCAAGATTCTGTGCTGCTACGTCAACGCCACCAGTCAGATTCAGATTGCTCGCATCGCCAACATTCCTAACTGGTACTTTGAACGAGTGGTGTTTCCCGGACAGCGCTTAGTGTTTGAAGCGATGCCGGCCGCAGCATTGGAAATTCACACCGGGATGATGGCTAGTGCAATTTTGTCGGATAAAATTCCTTGCGATCGCTTGCAGATTAACGAAGGCCCCTATTCAAAGGTCAATCCTAGCAGATCCCCAGAGGCAGTTCAGGGCGATCGAACAGCAATAGCCGGCCGCCCCAAATCCCGAGAAATCTCAGAACCTTTGACTGTACCGGCACTAACGGCCGTTGATTAATTGAAGTTGTGAGTTTTGAGTTATAAATTGTCAGTTAATTGATAACTCCGCGCTCAAAATTCCAACTTCAGCAAAGCGTTAAAAACTCAACACTTAAGAATCAAAGTTTGTGAAATGAATTTTAGATCAAAACTCCCGATTGCAAAGATTGTCCAGTTTTTCCTATTTCCCTGAGTTTTGTTGGTGGCCCCGGAAGCTGTGCAAAAATATCATTAAACAGCTTCTAGAATTTCAGCCATGTCAGCACAACCTATTGCCTCTTCCCCATCTTCGGCCCCAGTATTTGAGCCGGCGGTATTCCGGCTTTCTCCCCTGATTAGAATCACGCTGTTGAGCTTGTACGCAGCCCTGACAATTCCCTTGCCCTTTTTGTCGGAAGTAACGAAAGCAGCCGTTCCTCCCGCCGCACTCTGGGCGGGAATTGTTGTCGGCGCTGTGGGCCTGTACGGCGTGCTCAGTGAAAGGGTAATTTTGAGCGAGGAAGGGATTGAAGTCACATATCCCAACTGGTTTCCGCGTTTTTTTCGCAAGGGTTGGTCGCTACCTTGGACTGAGGTAAAAGCTCTCAAACCTCGATCGACCGGTCAAGGAGGTTTAGTTTACTATTTTTTGAGTCATTCGGGTGAAGGTTATTTGTTGCCAATGCGAGTGGCTGGATTTGGTAAATTAGTCGGTTTGGTGGAAGCAAAAACAGGTATTGATACTAGAGATGTTCGCCCTTTGTCGCAGCCTTGGATGTATCTTATTTTGCTGGGATGTACGCTGCTGTTGCTGTTGGTAGATGCGTGGACTATTGTTACGGCGATCAGGCTTAAAGGCAATCTGTAATATTATGTCCGGTACACCGTTATAAAGTTGGTAGTGAGGACTGAAGTCCTCATAAAACTTGCTCGGACTGAAGTCCTAACTAAGCTGTACTGCATTTAGTTTTTACCTTTGGGGCGGGCTAGAAGGCTACCCCAAAAGAGTTCCCATAGACATACAGCATATTCCATGTAGATGTAGAGCCCGAGAAACCGGGTTTATTGAACAGAATCAGTAACGATGCGAGAACTGTAAAGAAACCCGGTTTCTGGGGTGTACTTCATAAAGCTGGAATACGCTGTAAAATACCTCTTATTGACTGTTATTAGAAATCAAGGACAGTTTTTCTGATTTTATAAGATCGATTTCTAATGTTTTTGATTCAGACTAGACTTATTTTTACGTTGCGTCCAAGACTGAAAAGCTAGTGACGTGCCAGAAGAACTCAAAAATTCTTTTTTGTTTGTGGTGAACATTATTGTTTAATTTTGTTTCTAGCGAACTTTTTGGGAGACAATTTGGCGAATATTATTAAGTTTTTATAAAAAAACTTACCACTAAAAGTAATTGGTATAAGATAAACATCATTAAATTTTAGGGGATTCGACTTTCCTAAAAGAACCTTTCCAGCAAAAACTAATTTTATATTAGAATTAGTTTTGGTTTACCATGTATCTTTTTCATTAAATTCACGATGTGATGTGAATGTAAATAGTTATTAACGCATTTAATCTCATTGCTGAATAGCTCGACTAAAAGCTGGCAAATGTAGCGTGAATCTATCTAGCAATTCCCAGCAAGTATAAGCGTTACAGCTTAGCTATGAATTCCTCTTAAATACTTTTAGTGAGAACATAGAGAATGAGTACCCAAAAGTCATTGTTTATACCTCGGCGTCAAGTAATTCGTGGGATTTTATCTACTACAGCGTTTGCAGTCACCTCGCGCCTTTGGACTGGATGTACTCCTGCTAAAGAGGTTCAAGCAAACTCGGCTGGAAAAGATAAGCCAATTGTGATGGGATTTATTTATGTTGGCCCCAAAGATGACTACGGCTACAATCAAGCCCAAGCCGAAGGGAACGCTGGGGTTTCAAAATTAGCCTGGGTAAAAACCGTAGAGGAAGCAAATGTTCCTGAAACTACATCGGTACAAGAAACGATGAGGAACATGATTGAACAGGATGGGGCAACGGTTCTGTTCCCTACGTCCTTCGGGTACTTTGACCCGCATATTCTGAAACTGGCAAAGGATTACCCGGAGGTACAATTCTTTCACTGCGGTGGACTTTATCAGGAAGGTAAACATCCAAATAACGTTGGCAGCTATTTTGGCTACATAGATGAGGGTGAGTACATAGCAGGCATTGTTGCTGCCCACGCTTCCAAAACCGGAAAATTAGGATTTATTGCTGCTAAACCCATACCGCAAGTATTACGCAATATCAATAGCTTTACATTAGGGGCACGTAGCATTAAGCCAGACGTTACAACTCAAGTGATTTTTACAGGAGATTGGTCTTTGCCTGTTAAAGAAGCTGATGCTGCAAATAGTATGGCTGACCAGGGTGTTGATGTAATTACCTGTCACGTAGATAGCCCCAAAGTGGTGATAGAAACCGCTGAGAAACGAGGCATTTTCTGTACTGGCTACCATGCGAGTCAAGCCCAACTTGCGCCCAAAGGATATTTAACAGGTGCCGAGTGGGACTGGACGAATGTCTATTCTAAGTATGCTGAAATGCTTAATGCTGGTAAGACGCTAATGAACGGAGGCATTCCCCATTTAGTACGTGGTGGTTTGAAGGATGGTTTTTTGAAGCTGTCGCCCTACGGTAGCGCCGTAACGGCCGAAGCGCAAAAGGATGCTGATGCTGCTAAGAGTAAGTTTCTTGATGGCAGTATGGTCATTTATAAGGGGGAAATAAAAGATAACACCGGGAAAGTTGTGATTGCTGAAGGTAAGGATTACAAGCAGCAAGACGCAGAACTAGAAAAGATGAATTGGCTGGCATCAGGCGTCATCGGTAAAGTTACGAGTTAATTAGGATCGCGAATTAAATAATTTACACTCTTGAAAGTGGGGAGTAGGGGTTGGGCTTATAGCCCGCCCTTTCTGGACGGGCGGGACGCCCATCCCACAAGAACCATCACGCATTGTAAGTTATTTAATTCTCATTCCTAAGAAAGTATTTCACGCCCGTCGGCAACTGCTATACAAGCAAGTTTTTCATTCAACACTCATCATTTTCTTAGTAATTCATATTGTATTCTGATGATGATTAACCGTCAAAACTGGCGTACAACTTTGGAAGCGGTTTGTATCCCGATCGCCGCCATCGTCTTCTCATTGGTATTGTTTGGAATATTTTGTGCGGCGGCTGGATCTAATCCCTTTGCTGTCTATGCCTCAATCTACAAAGCAGCATTTGGTAGTTGGCATTCATTCCAAAACACCCTGATCAGGGCTGCACCGTTGATGTTGAGTTCTCTGTGTACGGCTTTGCCTGCCCGTTTGGGGTTGATGATTATCGGCAACGAAGGCGCTTTAGTAGTTGGGGGTCTGGGGGCTGTCGCCGCTGGACTGGCTTTATCTTCTGCACCGCCGACGTTAGTGCAAATTGCAATGGCGCTGGCAGGAATTGTCTGTGGAGGTGTGTGGATTGGTGCAGTGGGAGCTTTGCGCTATTACCGGGCTGTGAATGAGACAATTAGCAGCTTGTTGTTGAACTATATTGCGATCGCCCTGCTGAATCATTTAGTCGGCGGCGTGATGCGTGACCCCAGCAGTGTCAATAAAATTTCTAGTTACCCGATTCCTGACGTGAATATGTTAGGAAATATTCCAGGAACCCGCGTTCACTACGGTCTAATTTATGGGTTGGTTGCTTGTGCGATCGCCTACTTCCTGATCCAACGTACTACCTTTGGCTTTGCAGCTAGAACCGCAGGAGGTAACATCCGTGCTGCTCGAATTGCCGGACTTCCTGTAGGCAAGTTGACAATGGCAATCTGTTTCCTAGCTGGCTCTTGTGCGGGTTTGGCTGGCATGGTGGAAGTCGCCGCCGTGCATGGTCGAGCTAACGAATCACTTAATGCTAACTATGGCTACAGCGGTATCTTAGTCGCATTCATTGCTCGACACAACCCTCTTGCTGCGACTATTGTGGCAATTCTGCTTGGCGGCATTCTTGCTAGTGGCGGCATCTTGCAACGAGCACATGGACTGCCCGATGCAACGGTTTTAGTGTTCCAAGGGTTGGTCTTTTTGGTAGTTCTGTATAGCGAATCGCTCTACGGACGTTTGCCATTTTTCAAAGAACAGTTAACCGATCGCCCTCAGCAGCCACCTTCTAGCGAGCAGCCATCAATAGCCACTGTCTAAGCAATACGTTAAGCCAAAATCTCAAATCGGAGGAATCCACAATGGCAGCAGAAGTATTAGGTTGGTGGGGAGTACCTTTAGGTATTTTAGCAGGAACTTTGCGGGGTAGCGCTCCATTTTTGTTCGTCAGTTTGGGCGAATGCCTGACTGAAAAAAGCGGCAAGATTAATTTGGGGTTAGAAGGGACACTGTTAACGGGTGCGATGAGTGCCTATGCTATTTCTTATCAGACTGGATCGCCTTGGTTAGGTGTTTTAGCCGCTGGTCTAGCGGGCATGGTACTAGGTTTTATCCACGCTTGGCTGTGCATACAACCAAAAGTAAACGACATTGCCGTAGGCATCGCCATGATTATTTTTGGTAGCGGCATTGCTTTCTTTTTTGGCAAACCTTTTATTCAACCAAGTGCCACCCAGTTGCCTAGTTTACCTCTGGGTGCTTGGAGTCATCTGCCTCCGGTGCAATCAGCGCTACAAATTTGTCCCCTATTTTTGTTAGGTGTAGCGATCGCCCCTCTAATGCAGTGGTTCTTTAAATCAACTCGCTGGGGGTTATTTATTCGTGCAGTTGGGGATAGTCCCGATGCTGCAAAAGCAATGGGAATCTCCATTAATAAAGTTCGTATGCTCTGCATTATCGCAGGCAGTTTCTTAGCTGGAATTGGTGGTGCTTATTTATCCCTTTACTATCCCGGTAGCTGGACAGAACGCATCTCTAGCGGTCAAGGACTAATGGCGGTAGCGCTGGTAATTTTCGCCCGTTGGAATCCAGTTCAGTGCTTATACGCCTCGTTGCTATTTGGGGGAGCACAGGCGATCGGCCCCGCTTTGCAATCAGTAGGGGTGGATTCCTATTACTACTTATTCAATGCTTCACCCTACATCCTGACGCTGGCGATCATGATTATTACTTGTTCGCCAAAACGAACTTTGACCGGCGCGCCTGGATCTTTAGGAACTAGCACGTAAAACAGGAATTTATCGCAAGGAAGAAAACATGGGACGTTTTGTAGAAGCTGAACCATATCCTTATCCTTACAATGGCGATTTGCGGCCAGAAAATACGGTGCTGCTGATAATTGATATGCAAATTGATTTCTGCGGCATTGGTGGATATGTTGACAAGATGGGCTACGACTTGTCACTGACTCGCGCTCCTATTGAGCCAATCAAGCAAGTCTTAGAAGTGGCACGGGCGAAGCACTTCCATATCATGCACACCCGCGAAGGACACCGCCCCGACTTAGCAGATTTACCAGAAAACAAGCAGTGGCGATCGCGCCAAATTAACGCCGGAATTGGCGATCCCGGCCCCTGCGGTAGAATTCTCGTTCGAGGTGAAGCAGGGTGGGAAATCATTCCAGAACTCGCGCCTTTGCCTGGTGAAGCGGTGATTGACAAGCCTGGAAAAGGCTCCTTCTATGCCACGGATTTAGATCTGCTACTGAAACGCAAAGGCATTCAAAATATTGTTTTGGCTGGCATTACAACCGATGTCTGCGTCCATACCACAATGCGAGATGCAAACGATCGCGGTTATGAATGTTTGCTCTTATCTGACTGTACGGGCGCAACAGATTATGGCAACCATTTGGCGGCACTTAAGATGATTCAGATGCAGGGAGGAGTGTTTGGAACTGTTGCTGATTCAGAAGCATTTATCAAAGCTTTAAGTGTTTAATTTTGAGGAAACAAAAAGTAAATACTTCAAGCATTGAAATGAATCCAGCCATCTAACTAAAGAATCAAATCTCATAAATAGCCGATAAACTGAAAACTTTACAGGAGATAAAAACATGACAGAAGTGAAAGACTCTCTAGCCAAAAACTCAGCACTAAATACTCAAAATTATCTAGACAGTCAAGACTCAAACTTCACAACTCAAAACTTTATTCAACCACCAGAACTAGAGGTGGTTAACATGACTAAGCGGTTTGGCACGATGACTGCACTTGATAACTTCTCAATGACGCTAAAACCAGGGACGTTTCATGCTTTGCTGGGCGAGAACGGAGCCGGCAAAAGTACCCTTGTTAAATGTGTGATGGGTTTCTATACTCCTACTTCAGGCCAAGTTTTGATTGATAAGCAGGAAACTGCGATCGCAAGCCCTCGCGATGCTCATAAGTACGGCATTGGCATGGTTTACCAGCACTTCACCTCTGTGCCTGCGATGACTGTAGCGGAAAATCTGGTTTTGTCCCGCTTTGATAGCCCTAATTTGATTAACTGGAAAGCAGAGTACGAGCAGTTAAAGGCTTTTATGAAAACTGCTCCTTTCCGAGTTCCTCTAGATACCCCGGTCTTTCAATTAGCTGCTGGGGAAAAACAAAAGCTAGAAATTCTTAAACAGATATATCTTCAGAGTCGGATCTTGATTCTGGATGAACCTACTTCGGTGCTGACTCCGCAGGAAGCGGATGAGGTTTTAGGTTTACTGCGCGCAGAAGTTACTGCCGGAAGATTAAGCGTCTTAATTATCAGCCACAAATTCCGGGAAGTGATGGCGTTTTGCGATAGCATCACGGTGCTGCGTAAAGGGAAGTTTGCAGGTCAGGGTTTGGTAAAGGATCTGACTGTCTCGGATATGTCTGAAATGATGATGGGTGAAAGGCGTGAGCCAACACAAGTTGAAAAGACAGCCCCGCCAACGACTATTCCTGTCCTTGAAGTTAAAGACCTTCATGCCAATAAAGACAACGGTATGGAGGTATTGACAGGAGTAAATCTCACAGTTCACAGCGGCGAAGTTGTTGGGATTGCAGGTATCTCTGGCAATGGTCAGCGGGAATTGGTGGAGGTGTTGGCTGGTCAGCGTTCTGCTACAAGTGGAGATGTGTTGGTCAATGGCGAAGTTTATACAGCAACACGAGCCGAGATGTTTAAACATCAGGTCTTCGCCCTACCAGAAGAACCCCTTCATAATGCTTGTGTGCCACACATGAGTGTGGCAGAAAATTTAGCGCTGCGGACGTTTGATCGCCCTCCCCAAGCTAAAGCAAGTATCTTACTCATCCTGAAAGAAATTAGGCAGGCGGCTAAGAGCTTAATTAATACTTTCAAAATTAAAACGCCTTCGCCAGATACGCCTATCGGCAATCTGTCGGGGGGAAATGTACAGCGCACAGTGTTAGCGCGGGAACTCTCTGCCGAACATATTAAGTTACTAATTGCCGCGAATCCTTGCTTTGGTCTTGATTTTGCTGCTGTGGAGTATATTCACGGTCAGATTATTGAGGCTCGCAACCGAGGTGTAGCTGTGTTATTGGTGAGCGAAGATTTAGATGAACTGCTGAAGTTGTCCGATCGGGTTTTGGTAATTAGTGGCGGGAATTTTACTTATGAAAGTACGATCGCAGATGCAGATTTTGTTCAGATAGGTAAGAGTATGGCAGGACACTAATCAATTTGGGAATACCTATGACTGAACTACTGAACCAAACTTTGCTCCTTAAGGATTTACCTAATATCGCGACGTGGCAGAATGAGTTGGCTTGGCAACCATTCCGTGATGGGGTGGAAATCTACCGACTTTATGGTGACAACGAAAGTGGATCGGCTGCGGCTCTATTGCGGTATCAGCCGGGAGCAAGTGTCCCAAGGCACACGCATACTGGTTTTGAACATATTTATGTACTAACTGGATCGCAAACTGACCAGAATGGCGAACACCAAGCCGGAACTTTTGTGATTAACCCGCCTAACAGTAATCACAGTGTTGTCAGCCAAGCTGGCTGCATAGTCCTAGTAATTTGGGAAAAACCTATATCAATATGGTCTTAATATCTGCCCAACCTTATGATTATGAACTGCCAGTCTCTGGCGGGGTGGCTTTGGTTATCATCGATATGCAGCGAGATTTTTTGGAGCTTGGGGGATTTGGTGAAGCTTTAGGCAATGATGTCAGCCAACTACAGGCGATCGTACCAACGGTAAAGCAGTTGTTAGAGGTATTTCGCGATCGCCATCTCCCTATTGTTCACACTATTGAAGGTCATCAACCTGACCTTTCTGATTGTCCTCCATCTAAGCAAAAGCGGGGTCAAAGTAAACTGAAAATTGGCGATCGAGGCCCGATGGGACGAATTTTAATTTTGGGTGAGCCGGGGAATTCAATTATCTCAGAATTGACACCTAGGCCTGATGAGATAGTAATTAATAAACCAGGTAAGGGCGCTTTTTATCACACTAATTTGGAATTAATTCTTCGTGAAAAAGCGATTACTCACCTAATTTTTACTGGAGTCACGACTGAGGTTTGCGTTCAAACAACTATGCGTGAGGCTAACGATCGGGGGTTTGAATGTTTACTTGTTGAGGATGCTACTGCCAGTTACTTTCCAGAGTTTAAACAGAGTGCGATCGATATGATTCGCGCCCAAGGCGGTATTATTGGTTGGACTGCAAAGGCTGAAGTAGTAATACAAGCTTTGGAAAAATCGCAGCCTTAAATTTAAAAACTGTTGGCTATCCCGGATGTTTGGGGTAAAAAGTAGTGGCTGATATATTTTTTCGGGACAATGAAGGCTGAAAACCTCGATGCAGCTAGCTGGGGGGGTGACAAAGAGGTCTATAAAGCTGAGAGGTTGTACTATTGTCAGTAACAGGCTTTCCGGCCTGTTCCACAAAGAAGAGAACTCTGGGTTTGGGGCGGTTTGTCACCCCTCCAGATGTGATATCAAATCCGGTAGCATCGTCCTGTATTCATCTCTGTATTCTCTCCCTCTGCGTTCTCTGCGCCCTCTGCGGTTAAATCATTCCGATACAACCGGAAACGATATGAAACATCTGATGAAACACGCGCAAAAATAATGAAAAACCCGGTTTCTTTAAGAAGCCGGGTTTTTACGTATTCTATTGTTTATTGAAGCTACTTAACTTCAGCCGATCGCCGACTGTTAGGTGATTCGTAGTAAACTCCAGAACCTGTATCGGAGACAAAATGACAATCCCAGTAAGAGCGAATAAAGCTCTTCCAAATTGGATCGGTTGACTTGCGATAATAATCGCCCAACACTGGTTTAATTGCTTCCGTTGCTTCCTTCAAGTGATAGTGGGGCATTGTCGAGAAAATGTGGTGGGCTACGTGAGTGCCGATATCGTGATGGATGGAATTGATGATTCCGTAGTCGCGATCGATCGTAGACAATGCACCTTTCAAGAAAGACCAATCATTACCGCGATACCAAGGAATATCGGCTTCTGTGTGGTGCAGGAATGTTACCAAATCCAGCCACATCACGAACACTACATAGGGAACCAAGTAGAACTTGAGTAAAAACAGCCAACCAAACTGATAGGTTAGCGCGCCTAAAAAGCCTACCATCAGTACCAAGGATGCGGAACTTGTCAACACATCCCATTTTTCGGACGGACGGAAAATCGGGCTACCGGGCATGAAGTGAGAACCTACCCGATCGGGCGATCGGCGAAATAGATAAATTGGATAGGCAAATAACATCAAATAAAAGCGTCCCAGCTTTTCGTACCAAGGCATTTGATTGTATTTGCTCTCCGATACCGGATACCAGCTTTCATCGTTATCTAAGCTGCCTGTATTTGCGTGGTGGGTTCTGTGACTAATCCGCCAACCGTGGAAGGGCACGAGAATTGGAGCGTGGGAGAGGTGTCCGATCAGGTTGTTGAGCCATTTGCTCTTAGAAAATGAACCGTGTCCGCAGTCGTGGCCCACTACAAACAATGCCCAAAACATGGTTCCTTGCATCAACCAAAAGATTGGATAAAAGAGCCAGGAATCGAGGGTGTAGGCGATCGCATACAAACCTGCGATGATGCCAATATCTAAAAAGAAATAAGCCAGAGATTTCCATGCCGAGGGCTCAAAACAGTGGGCTGGAATGGCTGCCTTGATATCTTGAAGAGTAAAAGGTAACTCTGCTGTACGAGAGGATGAGCCTTGATTGCTCGGCTGATTGAGAACAGTATTTGATTGCACGAAGTTTCCGATTTAAGCTGACTTGAGAAACCGCATTCCGCCTTCTTTTAACAGTCAATCGATTTTAGATTTTAGATTTTAGATTTTAGATTCACTCCACAGATGAATCTGGGGGCTTAACTAATATCTAAATTTTTTGGCTCTCCCCGACTCATGTGGGGGGCTTGTATCGCCTATGCAGGTGAGGTAACATTCAAACTGCAAGGAGCCATATTTTTTACTCTGCAAGGGTTTCTAAAGTTCTTTAGTTCGCATGAACAGCCCGTCCGCGATTCTCAAGCAAGTTGGCTTGTGGAATACTTGTGTGGGAAAATTTAGTGCGATCGACCCTGTTATCTGAAAAAATCTCATGTGCCCGTTGTTGGTGCGAAATGCGACTTCAATCTGAGAGTGTACATCTGGAGGAACTACCTCCAGTCTGCAGGTAGCATACAGCGTTTCGAGCAGGAATTGTGAACGAGAGTGTAAGGAAAAACCATCTATTTTAGATTGGCGATTTTAGATTCAAGCACAAATCTCAAATCTCCAATCTCAAATCTCCAATCCGAGGGTTGGGTTTCACACAAGTGATACCCAAGCGACTGTTCACTACAGTTCACCAATTCTGCAAGAATTGCTAAAGCTAAGTTAATGTAACATTTCTACACACATTCTGGCAATGACTTACCAGAAAAACTTGAAAATCCATAAATTGCGGAAAGTGACGGGCGATCACTTTCCCGCTTGTTGATTTTCTAGGTTCCAGCTTTTTCTAATATGAGCTTAGACCGTTTTACCATTTCTGGAACGTCGATCGGATAATCGCCGGTGAAACACGCCGAACAAAAACTCATCGGGTCTTCGTTAGTCGCCTTCAGCATTCCATCCCAACTCAAGAAAGCCAAAGAATCTACTCCAATTTGGGCGCCGATTTCTGCGACTGACTTAGTAGCAGCAATCAACTGATCTTGATTGTCGGTGTCGATCCCGTAGAAACACGGATGAGTCACCGGTGGCGAGGAAATTCTCATGTGAACTGCGGTTGCGCCAGCATCCCGCAAGGCTTTGACGATTTTGCGGCTGGTAGTACCGCGCACGATCGAATCATCGATAATAATTACCCGCTTTCCTTCCAACACATCTTTGAGAGGGTTGAGTTTCATGCGGATTCCTGACTCCCGCATTGTCTGAGTCGGTTGAATAAAAGTGCGCCCGACGTAGCGATTTTTAATCAATCCTTCGGCGTAAGGAATGCCGGAAGCTTGAGAAAAGCCGATCGCCGCCGGGATTCCAGAATCGGGAACGCCGATGACTATATCCGCATCAGCCGGAGATTCTGCAGCCAACAAACGCCCGATCCGCAGGCGGTAGCTGTACAAACTTTCACCTTCCATTTGGCTATCGGGGCGAGCAAAATAGATCATTTCAAAGATGCAAAGTTTGCGCTTCTGCTGCTGACTCCAGTGGAAGGAAGCCATACCTTCCTCTGTAATCCAAACTAATTCCCCCGGTTCTACGTCCCGCAAAAATTCAGCACCGATAATATCCAAGCCACAAGTTTCCGATGCTAAAACGTATCGTACCGGAGTTGTGGGGAGGATGCCAATTACCAGCGGGCGGACGCCCTGGGGGTCGCGGACTCCCATCACGCCTTTGGGGGTGGCGATCGTCAAACTAAAGGCTCCTTGGCACATAGCAAACGCACTGATCGCTGCTTCCAGCCAGTCTTTGCCCTTGTCTACCTCGGAACCGATCGCCACTGCGATCGCCTCTGAATCCGTCGTGCTGACAAACTCGCACTTCCGAGACAGCAATTCTTCCCGCAATTCTTTGGTATTGACAAGATTCCCGTTATGTGCTAATGCCAGACTTCCCAAACGAGTTTCGACAACCACAGGCTGAGCGTTGACCACGCGCGACGAGCCGGTAGTAGAGTAGCGAGTGTGCCCTACGGCTAAGTTACCGGGCAAGTGACCTAAACTCGATTCGTTGAAGACTTGGGAAACCAGTCCCATATCTTTGTGCAGGTGGACTTTTTCACCGTCAAAGGTGGCAATCCCTGCGGATTCCTGACCCCGGTGCTGCAAGGCATACAAACCGAAGTAGGTCAACTTGGCGACATCTTCACCCGGTGCGTAGATACCGAAAACGCCACAAGCTTCCTCGGGCTTGTCGGGTTTGCTAGAATGCTCGTCAGCCGCGAAGGAATGGTTGGGAATCATAGATGGGTGGGTTCCTAATGGGGAAGGTGGGTTAGGGGGACAGTTTCAGCGGGAAATCTTGTTTGCGAAAGCGTCGCATAACTTAACATTCCCTTAATCTTGCCACGGATCTGTCATTATTTCCAACTCGTGTAGCATTTCAGACAGAAGCGATGCGGCGTTTAATGGCATTGTAGTATCGATCGCCGCCAAATCCTATATTAACCTTGATTAATTGTGGGCGAGGGATTCGGCGAGAGATTCGGCGATTGAAAGAGACTGTTGGCTAATTCGCCGAGGGCGTTACCCCTCGCATCTGGAATGCAGCATTTGGGTTCGCTATTGGTAGTTAATAGCTATATGGTTAATTAAATATTTAGTCCTGAGCCACTATTTTTAGGGGTGAGGGGTGAAACCATTTTTAAATTCGCCAGCAGTCTCTTGAAATCGCTTAAGAGTCAAACTCTCGTCCCAACAGAGGGGAACGAAGAGACAGGCGATCGTGCAATGGCAAATAAATTATAAAATTGCTTCACGGGCTTTTTGAAATATTAGGATTTAACGGCGATCGAGCTTGACTTTTCTGTGAGATTGACATACTATATTATCATGGGAATCTGTGCGGTCATGTAAAGTCTATTTTGGGCGCGATCGAGTATTAAGTAATGTCGACAGGAGTTAACCGTGGGATGGAGATTTGGCAGCCTGAAAAATTTTCCTACTCTACAAAGTCAATCAGCTTCATCTCCTGACAAAACTTCCTCTAAATCTCTCGCTGCGTGCAGAATTCTCACTACCTCAATATAGTTATCAAAAGACAGATAAGTAGGTAGGCGGGAAAAAACCAATCTATGTAACAAAATATTAAGTTACCTAATTGGAGTTAAACTTAAGACGTTGCGTAGTGTAATTTCCCCTTTGTCCTCTAACTTCTACTCCATGAATTACGGCATAGGCTAGTTCTAATTCATCATCAAACATTTGTCCTGCTAACTCATCTTTCTTAATGTGTTGCCACTCCAATTCAATGGGGTTCATTTCCGAACAATACTTGGGCAAAAAGAAGATATATAAACCTTGCTTTTCCCAATGCGGCCATAACTCTTGGACTTCTTTGCATCGGTGTATTGGGCCATTGTCTTGTACGATTACTCTCGGTCGTCCAATTTCAGCAGCTTCCTGGGCTTCTCGTTCCATCATTTTGATATAAGCTTTTCGATCGACACCCCCAATTACTAAACCGTAGACAAAACTTATGTCAGGTTGAAGAAGTCCGATAATACTTAGTCTACGACCACGCCGTTTCGTTTGTTCTAACCGTTTTTGCTCACCTATTGGGTAATAAGTATAACCGGGCTCACTCCACATACAAAACCCTGATTCATCTAGATACTTTAAGTCAATTCCTCCCGCATCTGCCTCTAATTGCAACATATCTAAGTCAGATTGCTTCGTTTCTTGTACTATCGGGTCTTGTTTTTTTTTGTGACTTTTTCTCGCTCGTTTCCAAATAAACCTTTTTTTTTTAAGTATCCGTCTTAATCGATCGGCACTTAATTTAACAGAACGTTCTTTTTCTAATTTCTGGACTAATTGAAGACTGTTATATGTACGTGATTCGTTTTTGAGGCATTCTTTTAAAAACTCTATATCTTCCTCTTTCCACGTTTGCTTTGCCCCTCGACCAGGCAACTCCCAAAGCCCTTCCATGCCTAGATTAGACCATTTATGTAAAACCTCTCTCACTGTTTGTGGAGTCCAGTTAAAATGAGCAGCTATTTTTTCAACGTACCAGCCATGTGCATTTAATCTAATTACTTCTGCTCTATCTTTGACTTTTTGTGGTACAGCAGCAGTTCTCAGTTTTAATAGAGTTTTGTCTTGCTCTTGAGTCAGGAATACCCTTAATCTAGCGCCCATATATTGAGTTACCTCAGTAGATATATTCTTTTTGTTTACTTATCTTAACATAGTTCGGTTTTTTTGCGCCGACCTACTTAGAAAATCAGATAATTCTCAAACCCCCTAACTGACAATCTTCGCAAACCCTCCAACCGTGGATTTTGAACCGGATACAGGCGACCCATTCCCGACATTTGAGCCAATCTCGCAAATGTCTGACGTGCTGCATCAAAAAAACGCAATGCAGCATCAAGATTATTTTGAGCAATATAAGCAAAATTTTCGTCTAAATCTTGACTTGCTCTTGGTGTAATGACAATCCGTTTAGTCATTGCTGCTGTCGGTCAAGTTTCTGCACCAACTGAGCGCGTTTTTGCTCCCACCAATCATCGGTAATCTCTATCGAATTGCCACTATCCAAACCAGCCAACAATAACGACTCAACCCGCGCGAGTCTTGCTTGTTCTTGGCGAATTAGGTGCAAGATGTATTCCGCTGCATTACTGTAGCCTCCGATTGCCACTTGTTCGTTAATAAAATTTTCAATTGAATCGGGAAGAGGAAGATTGAGGGTCATATTTTTTATCCTTCCTGATGTGTGACCTTGGCATATTTTAACTATTATAGGACTTATGCACGGGTGGTCAGAAACCGGGTTTTTTTGCCCAGAAGACGCGCTACAGACCGCAAAAACCCCAAAAAACCCGGTTATGAAGGTTTTGATGCGTCAAGGACTATATTTATCAACCAGGTTGAAACCGCCGAGTCTTAAAAGAAAAGTCCTCGCGGGAGACTACTGTACAGAAGCGAAAACCGGAGACTACGCGGAAACCAAAGCCACGCGAAAACCGATGTCTGAGTAACGATCGCCCGCCAAATTGCTAAGACGATACGCACTGCGACAATTCACCGCAGTGTCCTTCCAGGAACCGCCACACCGCACCCGGCGATCGCTTCGATCGTTGTCGAGATGACTGCACCATTCCCAAACATTTCCGTGCATATCATAAAGTCCAAAAGCATTGGGTGAAAAATTCCCGACATCAGTTGTTTGTTTGCGGTAAAGTCCCTTCGATGCCCCAGCGTAGGGATTATTGCCATTATAATTAACTAAATCTGGGGTAATAGTTTCGCCAAAATAGAAAGGTGTTTTAGTTCCGGCGCGGCAAGCATATTCCCATTCCGCTTGTGAAGGTAAGCGATAAGTCTTGCCTGTTTTTTTAGAAAGCCGCTTGCAGAATTCCACAGCGTCATTCCAGCTTACTTTTTCGACAGGAAGTTTCGCACCTTTGAACTCAGAAGGGTTATTTCCCATCACCGCTTGGTATTGTTCTTGAGTTATCTCATATTTACCAATAAAAAAAGCAGGGATATTCACGGTACGCTGCGGCCCTTCATAACTACTTCGTCCGGCTTCCGTATCGGGCGAACCCATCAAGAAACTGCCGCCAGGAAGTGCTACCATCTCTAGAGTAATAGCATTGCCAATATTTTCTATAAAAGCCTGTGCTTTTCCTTGACGGCGGTTGGCAATTTGCCCCGTTGAGTTGACTGTCACTGTTTCAAAAGTAAAGCTTTTTAAAGCATTGGAAGATGGCGTAGGTTTTGGAGTTTCTGGTGCGGGTTTTGGAGATGGTTTTGGAGAGGGTTTTGGCGATGGACTTTCTGCTACAGATTGTGGAGATGGTTTTGGCGATGAACTTTTGGCTGTAGTTTTTGGAGATGATTTTTGAGCTGAGGATTTAGGAGATGGGGCCGCCTTGTTGGATGAAGGTGGAAGATTTGGTGAAGATGAAGAAGTTTTGTTGTTCAACAAACTTTGACCCAGCACAGCTAATGCAAAGCCTCCCCCAGCAAAACCCGCTAATTGCAAGAAACCTCGCCTTGTTGTGTTAGTTCGTAACGGCAAAGAGTGCTGTGGAATCACAGGAATTGTGGGAATTGGTGTCGGTGCGGGAGATTGTCTTGACTGACCGTGAAAATCTCTTAAAACTTCCTCTGCTGATTGATAGCGCTGCTGGATATCTTTTGCCAACAACTTAGATAAAATCAATTCCAATTCCTTGTCTATGGGACTCTTCAAATGTTGCTGCCAATTTCCAGTCCAGCTATAACCGTGTTCCGTCCACAAACCATAAGGATGTACCCCCGTCAGTAGATGAAAAGCCGTCGCCCCCAAGCTAAACAAATCGCTTGCTGCATAAGCTTCACCCCCTTGCATTTGTTCAAGCGGTGCATAACCATGCGAACCAATTTGCGTTCCCTGTCGCGATATCACTGTTCCCGACAACTGTTTGGAAACTCCGAAATCAATCAGCACTAACACACCGTCGCTGCGACGGCACATAATATTCTCAGGCTTGATATCTCGGTGAACAATTTTTTGTTCGTGAACAAATTTGAGAACAGGTAGAAGTTCGAGTAATAGTTGCTTAACTTGGCTTTCTTGCCACATTCCCTGATTGTGGAAAAGCGTCAACAAATTCTCCCCATCAACAAACTGCTGTACGAGATACAAATATTTGTTGTCTTCAAAGTAGGCATCAAGGGATGGAATTTGGGGATGTTGTCCTAGCTGTTGCAGTTGTCTAGCTTCTAGCTGAAATAATTCTACCGCTTTGTTAATCGCCCAAGTTCCCTGGACATCGGGTGCTAATTGTTTAACGACACAGGGTTGATTTAGTCTATCAATATCTTCTGCTAAATAGGTTCGACCGAAGCCACCTTGACCGAGGAGTTTGATCATGCGGAAGCGATTTCGCAGGATGGGTACGAGTTGAAGGCCACAACTGATGCAATATGTTTGCCCGTCAGGGTTTTGAGGATTGGGGCAGTCGGGATTGATACAGCAAATCATTTATTTTAGGAATGATATTGTTTATATTGTATAGATTGACTGGGCGATTGAATCGACGATTGATAGGGCGATTGAAAAAATTATCCTAATTTGTAGGGTGCGTCGCTGTGAAATTTTCTAGGCAATTTGCAGATTTTTAATGCGACGCACCTTACTATTGTGTGGTGCGTCGCTGTGAAATTGTCGATCTTCCTTACAGATTTTTGATGCGACGCACCCTACCACTACTACGCGGAAACTAGGACGAGGAAGAAACCGAAGCTACCGCCACACGAAAACCCCAGTTCCTCAACTTGTAGCCCGCCGAATTCCTGTCACGATCGGCACTACGGGAATAGAGCGCATGGTTGTTCCATGAACCACCACGCAGCACCCGCTTATTATCCGTTGCAGTTTCCCAAGAACTTCCGTCAGTCGGTGCGCCACTATAATTATCGTGCCATTTATCGCTGCACCATTCCCAAACATTCCCCTGCATATCATACAAACCAAACGGATTCGGCGGAAAACTCCCCACATCCGTTGTTTGTTTGCGGTAAAGTCCCTTCGGCGCAGCATTGTAGGGATAATTGCCATCATAATTAACTAAATCCGGGGTAATTGTCTCGCCAAAATAGAACGGTGTTGTAGTTCCCGCGCGACAAGCATATTCCCATTCCGCTTCCGATGGTAAGCGATAAGTCTTCCCTGTTTTTTGAGAAATTTTCTGGCAGAATTCCAGAGCATTATTCCAGCTTACTTGTTCTACAGGACGTTTCAAACCTTTGATATCAGAAGGGTTATTCCCCATCACTACTTCCCACTGTTCTTGAGTAATGGGATATTTACCCATAAAAAAAGGAGAGATATTAACAGTACGCTGCGGCCCTTCATTGTTACTTCGCCCTGCTTCTGTACTGGGGGAACCCATCACGAAACGGCCGCCAGGAATTGCTACCATGTCTAAGATTGCACCGCTACCTAAATTTTCGCTGAAAAATTGTGCTTGACGCTGTTGGCGGTTAGTTATATTACCCCGCACATCAACTGTCACCACTTCAAAGTCTATTTTTTGTAAATTTATGCTATTTTTGGGCGTTGACTGACGTTGAAAATCTATTAAAACTTCCTCTGCTGATTGATAGCGCTGCTGGATATCTTTTGCCAACAACTTAGATAAAATCAATTCCAATCCCTTGTCTATGGGACTTTTCAAATGTTGCTGCCAATTTCCAGTCCAACTATAACCCTGTTCCACCGACAAATCAGAAGGATGTATCCCCGTCAGTAGATGAAAAGCCGTCGCCCCCAAGCTAAACAAATCACTGGCTGGATAAGCTTCACCCGATTTCATTTGTTCAAATGGTGCATAACCATCCGAACCAATTCGCGTTCCCAGTCTCGACATCACTGTTCCCGACAACTGTTTGGAAACTCCGAAATCAATCAGCACTAACAAACCGTCGCTGCGACGGCGCATAATATTCTCAGGCTTGATATCTCGATGAATGATTTTTTGTTCGTGAATAAACTTGAGAACAGGTAGAAGTTCGAGTAATAGTTGCTTAATTTGGCTTTCTTGCCAAATCCCCTGATTTTGCAAAAGGTTTAACAAATTATCACCATCGACAAACTGCTGTACGAGATACAAATATTTGTCTTGTTCAAAATAGGCATCTAGTGATGGGATTTGCGGATGTTGTCCTAGCTGTTGCAGTTGTCTGGCTTCTTGCTGAAATAATTCTCTCGCTTTGCTACTCTCCCAAGTCCCCTGGAAATTTGGTGCTAATTGTTTAACGACACAGGGTTGATTTAGTCTATCAATATCTTCTGCTAAATAAGTTCTGCCGAAGCCACCTTTGCCGAGGAATCCGATGGGGCGGTAACGGCTTCGCAGGATGGGTACGAGTTTAAGGCCACAACTGATACAATATGTTTGCCCGTCGGGGTTTTGAGGATTGGCGCAGTCGGGATTGATACAGCAAATCATTTATTTTATGAATGATACTGTTTATATTGTATAGTGTCTAAGAACCCGGACTTCTGTTATAGGTTTTTCTAAGAATCGTGAATTTTGTAAGAATTTGGGGTTATTGGGCGTGTTTTAAAACCGGAGATCCCCCTAGCCCCCCTTAAGAAGGGGGGGACAAGAGTATTCAAAGTCAGCCCCTACTCCCCTTTTTAAGGGGGATTTAGGGGGATCGAAACTTCAGGTTGTCAGGCAGATGCAATCCGACGCTCGATCGCATTATAGAACCGATCGCCCATCTCACCCATCGCAACCTCAATTAACACTTGATTGTCAGCACTCACAACCCGCAAAGGTGATTCAGCACAGCAAACTACACCAATTTTCTGCCACATATTGGTCAAATGTTCTTGCAGGTAAGCTTCCCAAATTCCTTGATTTTTCGGTGCGACTGAAACTACAATGCAGTTGCCCATTTCACCAAACAAAATTTCATCCCAGCGGCCGACATTTGCCGAATTACAACTGAGATGAATTTCTGCACCCATTTTAGCAGAGATACAGGATTCGGCGAGGGCGATCGCAATTCCACCTTCCGCACAATCATGGGCAGAACCTACCCAACCTTGCCGAATTCCATCACGACAAACCGATTGCACTTTTCTTTCCAACTCAAAATCTATCCTTGGCGGTTTCCCAGCTACAATCCCGTGAATTGCCGCTAAATATTCCGAACCTCCCAAAGTAGGAGAAGTTTCGATTTTTGAGCTTTCAGATAGCGAAGATTCACCCAAATCCATCCGTGTATCCGTGTCATTCTCCGTGTCGTGCGCTTGGGAATTTTCAGATAGCAAAGATTCACCCAAATCCATCCGTGTATCCGTGTCATCATCCGTGTCGTGCCGCCCCATTCCCAGCACATAAATTAAATCACCTTTCTTTAGCCAAGCTTGGCCGCAAATCTTCTTCAAATCGGGAATTAACCCCACCATTCCGATTACCGGAGTCGGATAAATTGGTTGAGGATTCCCCTCAGCATCAACAGTTTCATTGTAAAGAGAAACATTCCCCCCAGTCACAGGCGTTCCCAACTCCCGACAAGCATCAGCAATCCCGCGACAAGCTGAGGCTAACTGCCAATATCCGATCGGCTTTTCGGGACTGCCAAAATTCAAATTATCAGTAACTGCCAGAGGTTCAGCGCCCACACAACTTAAATTTCTCGCTGCTTCCGCTACGACTGCTTTTGCACCTTCATAAGGATCGAGATAAACATAACGAGAATTGCAATCAACCGTTGCAGCAACTCCGGGAATAACCCCTTGCTGCGGCACTTCCTTCTTGCTAAGGGGGGGAGAAAGTTTTGGAGTTTCCCTACCTTGTGCCTTTGTAAATAGAGGAATTACCTCTTCTTCCTGTTTGCTTTCAGAAACTTCAGAAACAGCATCTTCTCTCTTTAGCCCCCCCTTAGCAAGGGGGGGTTGGGGGGGTTCTTCCAGCCCTTTACCAAGGGAGGAGTGGCAAGGTTCTAGAGGACGCAATCTAACAACCGCAGCATCAGCGCCTCCCGGTAAAACAACAGTATTGTTTTGCACTTGATGGTCGTATTGGCGATAAACCCAGCGTTTAGAAGCGATGGTGGGAGTATCTAAAAGCGTTAGCAAAATCTGAGTCCAAGTTTGGAAATTGCCGTTAATTTCGATACCTGTAACTGTGGATTGTGGTAGGGAATCCGCTGTCCACTCCCATGCTTTTTTAGCATATTCTGGCGGCTCTGTCAATAGTTCTCGGTGATAAATTGGGGTGTTATCTGCCAAAGCAGTCGCGGTAATTTCGGCCGCGATTTCGCCTTTAAAGAGAATTCGGACGATCGGCTCTTCAATCACTGTACCCGCTACAACCGCGTGCAATCCCCAGCGATGGAAAATATCAATTAATTCCTGTTCCCGTCCTTTTTGGGCAACAAATAACATCCGTTCTTGGGATTCTGAAAGCAGGTATTCGTAGGGAATCATGCCACTTTCTCGAACGGGAACTTTGTCTAAATCGAATTCAATGCCGACCCCGCCTTTGGCTGCCATTTCTGATGTGGAACAGGTGATTCCTGCCGCACCCATGTCTTGGGCGGCGACGACTGCACCGGTTTTGAATGCTTCTAAACAAGCTTCAATTAAGGATTTTTCTAAAAATGGATCTCCTACTTGGACTGCGGGGCGATCGTCCATTGATTTGTCGGTCAATTCTGCACTGGCAAAACTTGCTCCTCCCATGCCATCTCGCCCCGTAGTTGAACCGACGTAAAGCACGGGATTTCCGATTCCCGAAGCGCCGGATTTGACGATTTCTTGAGTTTCCATTAAACCCAAGGCCATGACGTTAACTAGCGGGTTGCCAGAATAAGCAGGATCGAAGTAAACTTCGCCGCCAACTGTGGGCACGCCGATGCAATTTCCATAATGGGAAATTCCCGATACTACGCCTTTGAATAACCTCTGAGTTTTAGCATCGTCTAAGTTGCCAAAACGCAGGGAATTTAAAAGTGCGATCGGGCGAGCACCCATTGTGAAGATATCGCGGAGAATCCCCCCGACACCGGTTGCTGCACCTTGGAAAGGTTCGACTGCTGACGGGTGGTTGTGGGATTCAATTTTGAAGGCGAGTTGCAAGCCGTCTCCCAAGTCTACGACGCCGGCATTTTCTCCGGGCCCGACGAGAATTCGATCGCCCTCTGTGGGAAACTGTTTTAATAGTGGCCGCGAATTTTTGTAACAGCAGTGTTCGCTCCACATGACGCCGAACATTCCCAATTCAGCTTTATTAGGATGGCGGCCAAGACGCTGAACGATTTCTTCATATTCTTCAGGTGTGAGTCTTTCACCGGCAATTTGTTCGGGGGAAAATGGGGATTCGGAGATGGGAGACATGGAAACTCGTTATAAACCACAGGCTTTATTCTAAATGCCCTGCGGTTGCTTAATCTAAAATCTATAATCTAAAATCTAAAATCCCAGGCATTTGCTTGGTTAATCTAAAATCTAAAATCTAAAATCTAAAATCGAATGACTTTACCTCGAAATCTCAATTTTGCTAACCAAAACTTGCGGAACCGTTCTTTTAAAGGGCTTGACTTGTCAGGGGCGAATTTCAGCGGTTGCGACATTCGAGGCTGCAATTTCACCGGGGCGATTTTGAGGGGGGCAAATTTTCAGGGTGTCAGAACCGGACAAAGCCGCAGGCGGGTGAGAAATTTGATTGCTAGGGCTGGGGTGACAGCGGTGACAGTGACGGCTGCTGGGGCTTTGACGGGACTGATAGCCGGGGCGGATGCGGGGGCTGTGGCTGTGGCTGGAACCGCTGCGACGGCGATTGCTGCGACTCGGTGCGAGGCTGGGATTGTGGCGGGGGCTGTGGCTGGGGCTGCTGCTGCGATCGGGGCTAGCGGTATTGTGACATTTTTGGGCGGAGATACTCTCAGGGGAATTGTCTTATTTTTGGTTTCTGGGGTAATTCTGGGGTTAACTGCGATCGGCTTTTTTATCGCTGTTGAAGAAATAGAAAAATTATCGATAACGTCGTTTAGAAAAGCTGATTTAACTGATGCTGTATTCGATCCGGGGGCGGTTCTAGATGCCGATTTTTCCGATGCGCGAGGAGTGCCGTGGTAGACAACCTGCTTCTAAAATCTAAAATCTCAAATCTCAAATCTAAAATCGGATGACTAAGTTTCCCCACGATCAGTTTGCAAAAGAATACCTGCAAGAGTTATTGTCACCTCTTGGAGAAGTAGAAACGAGCAAAAACGTCACTGCTGAAGTTAGAGAAATTGATGTTTGGTTTCAACCAACTTCTTTTGAGGGCGAATATGTCCAAAGTTTGGGTTTGTTAGGTAAAATGGCTGCAACGGCGGCGATAATTGAACCGTTTCGCAATCCTGTGACTGCTGAGGGAATTTTTAGCTGTGTCGTTAAGTTATTAAATAGTAGAGCAGAGCTGGGGCGGCGGGCTAATCGAGAAAATCAACGTTTCGATGAAAGACAATTGCCGATGTTGATGTTGTGGATTCTCACTCCTACTGCTTCGGAGGCTTTATTAAGCAGTTTTGGTTTTCGGACTCCCGAAGAGTCTGAGGGCTGGGGGAGGGGAGTTTATTTTTTATCGGAGGTTTGGAGAGTTGGGTTAATCGCTATTCACCAGCTACCGAGGACTCCAGAGACGATATGGTTGCGGATGTTGGGTAGGGGTCGAGTGCAGCAAGGGGCGATCGCGGAATTAACTGCATTTCCCATTGATGCTTCAATTCGAGCTAATGCGCTACAATTACTTTACATCTTGCAGGAAAATTTGCAAGCGAATACACCAACTAATCCCACAATGGATGATGAAGATCAGGAGTTAGTTATGGCGATCGTACCCCTTTTTCAACAAAAGTTACAAGAAGCACGAGAACAAGGTCTTGTACAAGGTATTGTACAAGGTCTTGAGCAAGGAAGAGAACAAGGAATTGAACAAGGAATTGAGCAAGGAAGAGAACAAGGAAGAGAACAAGGAAGAGAACAAGGACAGCGGTTGATTTTAGAGAGTTTATTGCAGGTCAGATTTGGGGAGTTAGACCCGCTAACTGTCACCTTTTTGCGCCCGGTATCGGCTCTACCTACTGCCGAGTTTACGAGGTTGTTAGTGCAATTGTCTATGCTGCCGATCGCACAAATCGATCGCCAACAAGTCCAAACTTTGCTAGCGGAAAGTATTTTGAACAACCGCTTCACCCAATCAGGACAAGAAGAACGCCCGGTTAATCTCATCCCCAATTTGCTCAGCTTATCCCCAGAAAATTTATCATTACTGCTGTCAGAATTGCCTCAATTATCGCTGGAAAATCTGATAGCTAGATTACCCGATACACTTGAAAACTAACAATGTGGCGAGAACCCCGACTTCTTAAACAAGTCCGGGTTCTGGGTGTATAATCAGAGACTGTGGTAATTTGTCATTTGCCGATGAAATTGCGATCGTTCTTTTCTTTCCTCATTGCTGGCGTCTTGGCACTCTTAGGCTTGAGTGCCGGTGGTTTTTACTGGCTGACAACTCACACTCCCCTGAATTTGCTCGCTGGCGGGCCGACAACTACTCCGGCTGCGGCTGTGTTTGTCTCGAAACAAGCACCTTTGTTAGCTTCAATGCTGGTAAATCCCGATCGCCTCGAAGCATTGCGACAAGTTTTTGCCACTCCCGAAGAAAGAAGTCGATCGCACGCGGAATTTGAGCAAATCAAAAAAAGTTTCCTCGGCAATACAGGCCTGGATTACAGTCGAGATATCCAACCTTGGATAGGTGACGAAATAACCCTCGCCGTCACAACGCCAGATTTCGATGGCGACAGCAGCAACGGCAAACAAGCCGGGTTTTTGCTGGCGGTTTCCTCCCAAAAGGTCGATCGCAGTCAACAATTTCTCGACTCCTACTGGCGCCAACAATCTCGTGGCGATAAAACAGTGCAGTCGGAAATATATAAAGGCGTGAGAATTAATTATAAACAAGCACCAAGATCCCAGAAAAAATCTGCTTCGCTTTCGCCTTTTAATCCGTTTTCTCTGCCGACTTCCAAGTTGCCATCCAGCTTCGCAACAGCAGCCATCGGCGGTAATTTTAATTCTGGGAATAACCAAAGTTTTGTTTTATTTTCCAATAGCCCGATTGTGATTCGAGATGCAATTAATAACCTTGAAACAGCAAACCTAAATCTCAACAATACCCCGGAATATCAAAAAGCTTTGCAGCAGCTAACTCAAGGCAGAATCGCTTTAGCATTTGTCAATCTCCCGCAATCAGCAACCGAACAAAATCCCCAAGTTTCTCTTAATTCCCTCGCAGTTGCTGTCGGAGTCAACCGACGGGGATTGCTGGCTCAAACTGCTTTAGTGACATCGCGAGAAAACACAGCTTCTCCCACACTCTCCGAACCTGTGCAAGCCTTGCAATACATTCCCTCAGCCAGTCCTTTCGCGGTCGCCAGCACCGATTTAAGGAATTTTTGGGCTGATTTGTCATCGGCGGTTTCTACTAACGCTGAAGTCTCAAATTTAGTCGATCGCACCCTGGGAGATATTCAGCAAGTTTGGGGCGTCAACCTGCCGCAGGATATATTTGACTGGGTACAAGGAGAATACGCTTTAGCAGTGCTTCCGAATTCGTCAAATAGTGCTGACTGGATTTTTGCAGCCGAAAAATCTGCTAATTCCCAAAAGGATCTCGACAAACTCGATGAAATTGCCCGCAGCAAAGAATACAGCATCGGCAGCTTTACTCTGAGAAACCAGAAAATTACCGCTTGGACGCAGTTGACAACCAGCCCCAATTATGGTAAAGAAAATAATATAAAAAGTGCGATCGAAACCGAGGCAAAAGGAGTCCGAGCCACCGTCGGCAAATACGAAATTTTCACCACTTCAGTAGAAGCAATGGACGCAGCACTAGAAGCAGCAGAAACAGGCTCTTTAGTTGCCAATCAAGATTTTCAAACCAGTATTGAACCGCTACCGCCATCTAACGACGGCTATTTTTATTTAGACTGGCCCTCCAGCAGGGCAATTTGGGAAAAACAAATCCCGCTGTTGAGGTTAATTGAACTTTCGGCAAGACCATTGTTCGACCACTTGCGATCGCTCACTGTCACCAGTACGGGAGAAATAACAGGAATTCGCAAAGCTACTATATTTATGCGGCTCAATTAGTTAGAAGTCATTAGTCAGTAGTCATTAGTCAGTAGTCATTAGTCAGAAGGAAGAAGAAAAACAAGACACTATGCCCAATTCCCCATTCCCAATAACTAAGGACTAAGGACTAATGACTACTGACTAAGGACTAAGGACTAAGGACTAATAACTACTGGCTGCTTCACCTTTTTCGGTTGCCCAAAATAAGCTTGAAATACCTCTTTGGCGATCGGGGCTGCGGCAACAGAACCATAACCGCCATTTTCCACAACCACGGCGATCGCAATTTCCGGCTTCTCAGCGGGCCCGAAAGCCACATACAAAGAGTGATCCTGCTGTCCGATGACCTCCGAAGTCCCTGTTTTGCCCGCTGTTAGTGGAATCGTACCGTCATTCAATCCCTGTCCCGTACCCTGGGCAACTACCGCGATCAGTCCTTCCTTAACCACCTGAACTGTTGAAGGTTTCATCCCCGTATGTACCCGTTGAGTCTCCGCTGTGCCGGTCATAGAAGTCAAAAGATGAGGCTTCACGCGATAGCCCCCATTAGCGATCGAACCCACCATCACCGCCCCCTCCAAAGGAGTCATCAACACCAACCCCTGCCCGATCGACATCGTTACCGTATCACCCGCATACCAAGGTTCTTTATATATTTTCTCCTTCTCGGCCGGCGTCGGGGCTTGACCGTGATCGCCGCCGCCTAGCCCCAAAAGATTCAAATCCGTCTCCTTGCCAATTCCCAGGCGGTGTCCCCACTTAGCAATTTGCTCCGGGCCCGTACTAATCCCCACTTGATAAAAAAACGTATTGCTGCTGAAAGCCAAAGCATCCCGAAAGCCGATGTCGCCGAAACCGCCACTGTGTTCGTTAAAATCAATTCCCCCCACAGTAATGTAAGACGAAGTACCCAGAATTGAGTCCGGCGAAAATTTGCCCGACTCCAGGCCCGCCACGGAAGTCACAATTTTAAAGGTGCTGCCGGGGGGATAGCCTTGCATGGCCCGATTCAAAAATGGATTTTCCGGGTCTTGAAGAGTTTTCCACTCATCCTTAGTGATTTTTCGCGTAAACAGATTGGGGTCAAAAGTCGGGTGGCTGGCCATAACTAATACCGCCCCGGTTTTGACATCCAGCGCCACTACTGCTCCCCGGCGCTGCCCCAAGGCTTTTTCGGCTGCTTTTTGCATGGACAAGTCTATGGTTAGCTGCACCGCCTCACCGGGTTTGGGCGGTGTCTCTCCCATCAGCCGCAATTCTTGATTTTGGGCATTTACCTCGATCAGCCGATCGCCCCAAACTCCGGCAATCTTCTGGTTAGAGCTCGCTTCTATGCCCATTTGACCGACAATCATCCCCATCGGATATTCGGGATGAGCTTCCAAGTCTGCTGCGGTAGCTTCGCCGATATATCCGATAACGTGAGCCGCCAAACTGCCTTCGGGATAGTAGCGGTTCGCTTCTGGCCGCACTTCCACTCCCCGCATTTGTCCCACCTCTTCTGCTAGTGGCACAAACACCTCTGGCGGCATTGCTTGCTTGAGCCGCACCGGTCTATAGGATTGAGGATCGACCTCTTTTATTTTTTTTAAAATTTCTTCGACAGGGATTTTAACCAGCGGACTCAACTTTTCTGCTGTCGCTTTCCACTGTTCCGGCGTTTGTTCTTTCGGCCACAAATATACCGATCGAGCTAAATTGTTTGCCGCTAGCAACTTGCCTTGGCGATCGATAATGTGTCCGCGATTCGCAGGCATGGGCACTAGGCGAACGCGATTGTTTTCGGCTCGTTCCCGGTGTTGCTTCCCTTGTATCAGTTGCAATTCCACCAGCCGACTAGCATGCAGGCCCAGCAAACCTGTTGCCACTAGCATTAACACGATCGCCCGATGTATCGGACGATCCTGTTTCTTAGGAGTTTCCCCCAGGGTTTTGTCAGAAGAGTGAAATGCTGAGATTGAATAAACTTGTCGTTGCATCATTCTATAGGTAGATGTCAAATCCTAGATTTTAGATTCTTGAATTGTCAATTGTGAAGTATACATCATCAAACCGGGGCCGATCGGGCCTTGACCCTTGGGGGAAGCGGAATGGATAATTAACTTTTGACTAATCATTAATAACTCATCACTCATGAATGCTGAGTGTTGGCTGCTCACTAATCCCCCAAGCACCAAGAAATAGCCAGAAAAATCAAGGCCAGGCTCAGCCAATTAGGGAGGTGGAGCCAGCCAGATAGACCTATAGGTAACAATACCAAGGCCTGTGTCAATAGGGAACCGATCGCCAACAGCAAGGCTAGAAGTATCAAATTTATCATCTTGACACCGTACAATTTCGGATATGAGTCGATCGCCTGTGGCAGAAATCCGAGTGGCACAAGCGAGCGCGATCTTACAGGGATTGTCCTGATAGACATAAGGAAGAGAAGCCAAGAGGTTTTGAACTAATTTAAAAAAAATTATTCTTCCTCCATAGTTTGTATTCGAGGGGCTGCGATGGGTAAATTCTGAGTTGTGATGTTAAGTTGTGACGCCCGGAGTATTGCCATGTTGTTTAATCAGGGAGCCAATTTCAAAAACTGTGCGCTCTTGGGTGCGATCGCCGCGATCGCAGCCCTACCAGTTTTAGCAGAAACAGCCAATTTCGGCACTTTAACTTTATCGCGAGGTTTTGCAGCCCCAACAGCAGTTTTGAGAGGTTCCACAGGCGGATCGTACTCTCTATCTGCCATAGCCAACGCTGATCGCCACAAAAACAAATGTTTGGGTTTTGCCACCCCAACTCCCGACCACATCATAGTCTTGCAACAAAACTTTTCAAAACTCACACTCCAGATCAACAGCGGAGGCAAGGACACGACCTTACTCGTACAAGGCCCCGGTAATGCGGTGCGCTGCGGAGACGATATAGGTCAGAATAAAGATGCTGGCATACTTGATTCAGACTGGCAAGCAGGCTCTTACAGGATTTGGGTAGGTACTCTCGAACCCGGAGTCAAGTCTAACTATACAATCTCAGTACAGGAATAGTCAGTAGTCAGTAGTCAGTAGTCAGTAGTCAGTAGTCAGTAGTTATTGGTTATTTGTTATTGGTTATTTGTTGTCAGTTCCAATGCCCCATGCCCCATGCCCCATGCCCAATTCCCAATGCCCCATGCCCAATTCCCAATTCCCCATGCCCCAATTTCCCCAATCTCCCACTCTCTTAATCTCCCACTACCCAATCTCCCGATCGACCGCTCACTTCCCCATCCAGTAAAATGTAAAATCGAAAGTGGCGTGTTTAACCAAAATAGGTAACTCCGAAAGTGCTAAAGACTCTTAGAGCTGACTTCAGTATAATTTTTGATCGCGACCCTGCCGCTCGCAACTGGCTGGAAGTTTTGTTTTGCTACCCCGGTCTTCAGGCCCTAGTGTTGCACCGCCTCGCACACTGGCTTTATGTGTTGGGACTTCCCTTCATCCCCCGCTTGATTTCCCACATTGCTCGTTTTTTGACCGGAATTGAAATCCACCCAGGGGCAACCATCGGCAAAAGCGTATTCATCGACCACGGTATGGGGGTTGTGATCGGCGAAACAGCGATTATCGGCGATTTTGCCCTAATTTACCAAGGTGTCACCCTTGGCGGTACGGGCAAACAAAGCGGCAAGCGTCACCCTACCGTCGGCGAAAACGTAGTTGTCGGTGCCGGCGCCAAGGTACTCGGCAATCTGCAAATTGGCAATAACGTCCGCATCGGCGCCGGTTCCGTCGTGCTCCGCGACGTACCATCTGACTGTACAGTGGTAGGGATTCCCGGCCGCATCGTCTATCGATCGGGAGTGCGCGTCAATCCCCTAGAACACGGCAGTTTGCCGGATTCGGAAGCTGTGGTAATTCGCTCTTTGCTCGATCGTATCGAATCCCTCGAACAGCAAGTAAAAAGTTTGGTTCCTCAACCATCTGTCTCCTTAACTTCTGATCCCACTTCCCACAATTTCCACTCAGTATCAGAAGCTTTAAACCAAGCCAGCAATGTAGCCTTAGCCGAAAAAACACAGCTAGTTACAACCCCTAGCTGCAAGTTAAAAGATAAAGCAATTCAAGAATTTTTAGACGGCAGCGGCATCTAAAATTTGAATTGGCCAAACAGGGAATTGGCCAAACAGGGAATTGGCAATTGGGCCTGGAAGGTTATTGGTAACAAATAACCAATAACCAATAATCACTGACTAATGACTACCCAGATTTATCAGTGGAGTCGCTTTCTTCAATCTAAAATCTAAAATCTAAAATCTAAAATCGGTTGACTTCTTTTTCAAGGATTAACCGATCGCACAGACCAATTTCCCTCCCCGTCGCGCCGATAAAGCGATCGGTTTTGCGGTTCCCCCCGCAACTCCAACATATCCACCGTTTCCGGTTCCAGCAACAGCAAGCAAAAATTAGGCAGCGGCTCGATCGCATCTGGGGAAGCAGAATCAAAAGCACTAGCCTCGGCTTTGTCATCCCCCGGATGAGGCCAAGCAAACTGCGCTCTAGCCGCCTCAGAAAGCTCCTGCCAAGTTGTGCGGCGCGATGAGCACAACTGGGCCTCTGGATCATCTGCCCCTACCAAAACTAGCTTTCCCGCAATCCGAAATTGTTCGCGAGTTTTCGGGAAATACCAGCAAATTTCCCCCCAAGGATAGAGGTTAATCTCCTCTGCCTTTTGACTGCGAATATCTGTAATAAACTTTAACTGATTAGTATCGGCTAAAAAGCCTCGAAACACCACAGTGCGGTTAGCCGGACGCCCGGTGGCCCGAACAGTTGCTAGCTGCAAGTAACGGGCAAAAGCAAGACTGCGGTTGCGGTGGAGGGCACGAGCTAAGGGCGATCGCCAAAGTGCTAAAGACATAATTAATAACCTATCATATTAGTCATTAGTCATGAGGCATGGGCCAAACAGGGCATTGGGCATTGTTAACCGTTGACTGTTGACTGTTAACTGTTAACCGTTAACTAATGACTAATGACTAATGACTACTGACTAATGACTACTGACTCTTCTTTCTGCTATTGGTAATTCTATGTCAAATTCACTCTCAAAACTCAAAACTATTGAAACTCCCCACAGCGGATACCACTGGGACGGCAGTTCCCGCCGCTTTTTTGAAGGCTGGTACTACCGAATAACATTACCGATTCACGGACAATCCTTTGCATTCATGTATTCCATCGAAGACCCCAGAGGCGGTCAACCTTACAGTGGCGGTGCAGCTCAAATTCTCGGCCCGAAAGATAGCTATTTGTGTCGCACCTTTCCAGATGTAAATAAGTTTTGGGCGCACCGAGAAAGCTTAGGTTTCGGACATTGGGGCAAAACAGATTTACAAATTAAACCCCAATATTTAGAGCCGCAAGTATTCGACAGCAGCGTCGAAGAAGGCTATCAAGCTACTGCTACTTTAAATCAAGGTTATCTGCACGAGCCAGGAAGCGGCAGCCACTGTTTTTGGCAGTACGAAATTAAACCTATTTATGGCTGGGGAAACTCTGATGAAATCCAGAAATCTACGGCGGGAATAGTATCTTTTCTACCCATATTTGAGCCTGGATGGCAAATTTTAATGGCTCACGGTTTAGCCACGGGCTGGATTGATTGGAATGGCGAACGCTACGAATTTAAAGATGCTCCCGCTTACAGCGAAAAAAACTGGGGCGGTGCTTTTCCCCAAAAGTGGTTTTGGATTAATTGCAATTGTTTTCAAGGCGAAAAGGATTTAGCTTTAACTGCGGGCGGCGGCAAGCGGGGCGTGCTGTGGTGGATGGAATCGGTAGCAATGATTTGTCTGCATTACCGAGGCAAGTTTTACGAATTTGTGCCTTGGAATTCGCAAGTTAGTTGGACTATTCAACCTTGGGGAAGCTGGAAAATGCAGGCTAGAAACAGTCAGTTTGAAGTAGAGTTGATTGGCACTACAAACAGTCCTGGTACTTATGTGCGAACTCCTACCGAAAAAGGCATGGCTTTTTGCTGCCGGGATACGACGCACGGTGAATTGCGCTTGCAACTGCGAGAGTTGTTGGGGGGAAATGTGGAAAAAAATGGCAAGCAGCATTCTAGAATTATCTTAGAGGCTCAAAGCTCTTTATCGGGTTTGGAAGTAGGGGGCGGGCCTTGGGATGAAGTTTGGCGATCGAATTAAGTCAGTAGTCATTAGTCAGTAGTCAGTAGTCAGTAGTCAGTAGTCAGTAGTCATTAGTCATTAGTCATTAGTCATTAGTCAGTTAATATAGCAATCCTAAATGATTCAGATAAATTTGTAGGGGTAGTGCCTTTCTTTGCCTACCCCCTATCTATCGAACAACCGGGCGTGGGATTGCCCCTACAACAATTATGCAAATGATTTAGGATTGCTATAGTTAACAGTAGTCAGAACCGCCATGATCAATTTACTCGGTTGGCAATTAGGCAAATTCTACCGCAGCCAGCGGTTACAAAAAACTTTCAAGGTTATTTTGGGAGTAATTTTATGTTTGAGCACAATCTTGATGCCGGCGGCAATTGCTAGTGCTGTCGGTGATTTGTCTCGGCAACCTGTCACCGAAATTACTGTTAGTTTAGGTAACGAAGCTGGGGAACTCAAATTTTTTCCCAATCTGCTAGAATTTGAATCGGGCAAGCGCTATAAATTAGTGCTAAAAAATCCCAGTTCGCAGAAACATTATTTCACTGCTAAAAACTTTGCTGATGCGAGTTGGACTCAAAAAGTTGAAGCTGGTAAAGTGGAAATTAAAGGAAGTATTCACGAACTGGAACTTAAACCGGGTGCTATGGCAGAATGGGTGTTTGTGCCGATGAAATCGGGAACCTACAACCTGCGCTGTACGGTAGCCGGACATACGGAAGCGGGGATGATTGGCAAAATTACGTTAGCGAAGCCCTCGAAGAGGATCGCCTCTTAAATCCCAGTTAATACATTAACAGATTGACTAATTTTTGTGTAATCGGAAAACCAGTCTGACGCTCAAAGTGTATAAACATCGGACTAGGATTTGCCTCTAAAAATACATACTCACCCGTTGGCTTGACACGCCAATCAATAGCAGTCCAATCTAGCATAAATGCCTTTGATATTGCTAAGCATTGTTTTTTAACTGATTCTGGCAAATCTATCGGAATTAGCTCTGCCTCTAAATCTTCCCGAAAATCCAAAGCTTGACTACGAATTTCTGCAGAATAGACTGATTCACCAATGACATAACTGCGAATGTTTGTCCCAGGAATATACTCTTGTATTGTGATTGGTGAAATACTCAAAGCCAAGCCCAGCCGATTAGGTTCTAAATGCGCCTCTGTCATCAACTTGGTATGAGCGCCGCCATAAACGGGCTTAAAAATTGCTTTTTCATGAGGTTCGACAAATTCCCTAACTTGCTCTGGATTGTTACTGATTAAAGTTGCAGGAATTGTCACTCCTATTTGCTTAGCTTTGCTCAGTTGTAGGGGTTTTTCTTTATGAAACTGGTATGCCTGCCAGGAATTAATCCAGCGAGCCGGACAAGCTTGCATTAGCGATCGCACTGTACTCATGGAATCGTTCAATGCAACTTGCTGTTGATTTGCATCTTTTAAAGGTGCAACGCCAACACCGGAAAAATTGCGCCAAAATACACTGTGAATATCTTGAAAATTCAACTGGCGACCTCCGGGTAGCGTCAAACACCCTACCAGGGTATCAGGTTGCCAAGACAGACGTAACTGTCTGGGAAACAGATAGGTATCTAAGTAATCTACTTCTGCACCGGCTTGGGTGAGAGCATCTTTTATATGAGCAGCATGAGCATCTGAATCATTACCCAGAATTAAAATGTTCATGGGAAATTTGAAAATTAAAAATGTGCTAAAATCAACTACAAATATTAAAAGTCGCATCACTTTTTTTGAGAGTGTTGCAACTTTTTATATATTGAGAAAAAAGCCTCGAATGAGGGTGAATGTTGGAAAGTCTTATTACAGAAAAAATCGGAATAGTTCAGGAATTAGGCAGAATCTCTATCATTGTCTGCACGAATGAGATTACCAATCAAGAGGGCCTCCACCGCCTTCAAACCAAGCTTTTGTGTAATATCCTCCACCCTCTTCACCTAGAGCCAGAGTGGTCAGCGGAGGGTCAATGGGAATAGGCTGGGGAGGAAATGCTCCTCCTCCTCCTTCACTTCCCGGACAGGGAGCTGAGATACACTGTATCCCACCACCACCTTCTTCACCTATGGCTAGAGTGGTAGCCATTAATCCACCTCCGATGCGGGTGGCCTGTTCATCAGTTAGCGTCTCTTCAAAATCCAAATCAATTGCTTCCAGATCAGCAATATCTAGATCAAAAGGATGATTCATAAAATTGTCCTACTTGAGTAACAGATTAGGTGTATTGACACATAATCTAAATCAAGAGGATGAAGTGATGTTGCCATTTTGGCAAGTTTCAAAGTAAGTATTGTAAGTGATTATAACTGGCAGTTAAAAAATGTTAAGCTGACTCTAGCGGAGCCATTGTCAGTCCTGCACGGCTCAATTGCATATGATAAAGTTCTGCTTGCTCTTGCGGGCCAACCCAGACAGTGGCCTGGCCTTCGTGGTGGATTTGGTTGGCGAGTTTCCAAGCTTGATCGCTCGTCATCCCTGGAATGTATTTGGTCAAACATTCCACAACGTGCTGAAATGTGTTGAAATCGTCGTTGAGGACTATTACCCGATAGTTGGGATAAGGTTTGCGGGTAACTTGACTCGATCGAACGGGTGCTATGGTTGGTGAAGAGGTCATCGCGCGAACAGCCACTGAAACTACAAGATTTGTAAAATAGTTACCTCTAAAATTGTAACACTATTTCAAAATTTTTCAACCCCTACTTGGTATTTTGATCCGCTTCGGGGTTTATTTGCACCACCGGGCCCGGCGTTAGATTTCTCCAGAAATTGTGGGGAGTAGGGGTTAGGCATCCTACCCCCCATTGACAGGCTTTTGAGGAGAAATCTCTTGCACCGCGCCGATTAAACTACAGTTAACACTCGATCGACCTCAGAAGTGTCGCCGCTGTGAGAGTACGCTTGCACCAGAAGTTGCTTTAAATCTTCAATCAGCGGATAACGGGGGTTCGCTCCGGTACACTGATCGTCAAAAGCATGATCGGCCATTTCCTCAACGCGAGCAAAAAAGAAATCATCACTCATTCCCTGACTGGCGATCGCCTCCTGAATCGTGCTAGGAAGCTCTACCTCACGCTTGAGAGCTTCCACCGCTTCGATCAACTTCTCAACTTTCTCATCTTCTGTATCGCCGCCCAAATTCAGATAGTCCGCAATTCGAGCATAACGCCACTTGCTGTTAGGATACTTGTTTTGAGAAAAAATCGCTTGTTTGAACGGAACATCCGTTGCATTGTAGCGAATTACATGGGAAATCATCAGCGCATTCGCTAAACCGTGAGGGACGTGGCAAGTTGCACCTAATTGGTGAGCTACTGAGTGACAAACCCCCAGAAAAGAGTTGGCAAATGCCATCCCGGCCATCGTAGCAGCATAATGTACTTTCTCCCGCGCTTTCGGATCGTTAGCACCATTTTTGTAAGCGCTGGGCAGGTATTTAAACAGCAAACGAATCGATTCTAAAGCCAAACCATTTGTATACTCAGAAGCCAACACAGAAACATAAGCTTCTAAAGCGTGGGTTAGCGCATCAATGCCACCGTAAGCAGTCAGTTTCCGGGGCATATTCAGCGTAAGTTCTGGATCGACGATCGCCATACTCGGAGTCAGAGCATAATCTGCAAGCGGATACTTAATCCCCGATCGTTCATCCGTAACAACCGCAAAAGGCGTGACTTCCGAACCCGTTCCCGAAGTAGTTGGAATTGCCACCATAATTGCCTTTGAACCCAAAGGCGGCAGTTCGTATACCCGCTTGCGGATATCCATAAACCGCATCGCCAATCCTTCAAACTCAATTTCTGGATGCTCGTACATCAGCCACATTACTTTAGCAGCATCCATCGGCGAGCCACCACCAAAGGCAATAATCGCATCTGGATGGAAACTATTGCAGATTTCTAAACCTTTGCGAACAGTAGCCAGCGAAGGATCGGGTTCCACATCGTAAAATGTGTAGTGATCGATGCCGATTTCTTCCAAACTATCTGTGACTTCCTTAGTCAATCCCAATTCAAACAAAGGTTTATCCGTGACGATCAAAGCACGTTTCTTACCTGCAAGATCCCTCAAAGCTACAGGAAGACAACCCGACTTAAAATAAATCTTGGGAGGAATGCGGAACCAGAGCATATTCTCGCGCCGTTCTGCTACGGTTTTGATATTGAGCAGGTGATGGGGTGTCACGTTGACAGAAATCGAATTATCGCCCCAGCTACCGCAACCGAGGGTAAGGGAGGGATCGAGGCGGAAATTGTACAAATCGCCGATCGCACCTTGAGAAGAAGGCGTATTAATCAGCACCCGCGAAGTCTCTAGTTTGCTTTCAAAATAACGAATGTGCTTCTGATTGTGCGGAGCCGTGTAGAGTACAGAAGTATGTCCGTGTCCGCCAAAAATTATCAGCGCTTCAGCTTTGTCTACTGCTTCAGTAAAGTCCTTGGCGCGGTACATGGCGAGAATCGGCGAAAGTTTTTCACAAGCAAAGGGTTCTTCTTTACCAACCGCCTCCACTTCTCCAATCAAAACCCTGATGTTTGACGGCACTACAAAACCAGCAATCTGCGCCACCTTTTGCACCGATTGTCCGACTATTTCGGCATTCAATCGACCATCAATTAAGATTACCTGGCGCACTTTGTCCCGTTCTTCAGCATTCAGGAAATAAGCACCGCGCTTGATAAATTCCAGTTGCACGGCATCGTACACCTCATCCACAACAACTACCGATTGTTCCGAAGCACAAATCGTGCCGTTGTCGAAAGTTTTGCTGAGCAAAATTGAGCTGACAGCCATTTGGATGTGAGCGGTTTCATCGATGATGGCGGGAGTATTTCCAGCGCCGACACCGAGGGAGGGATGTCCTGAAGAGTAGGCAGCTTTTACCATTCCCGGCCCGCCAGTTGCCAAAATTAGTTTGATATCGGGGTGCTGCATCAAAGCTTGGGAAAGTGGCACAGTTGGCTCATCAATCCACCCAATAATATCCGGTGGTGCGCCGGCTGCTACAGCAGCATCGAGGAGGATTTTTGCCGCCGCAGCCGTGCAGGATTTGGCGCGGGGATGGGGCGAAAATATAATGCCATTTCTCGTCTTGAGCACGATTAATGACTTAAAGATGGTGGTGGAAGTCGGGTTAGTTACAGGAACGATTCCCGCTAGCAATCCCACGGGCTCGGCAATGCGTTCGTAGCCAAAATGCCGATCGGACTCGATGATACCGCAAGTCTTGTCGTTTTTATATTTGTTGTAAATCATTTCCGAGGCAAAATGATTTTTGATTGCCTTATCTTCGATGACTCCCATTCCCGATTCTTTGACTGCTGCTTTGGCTAAGGGAATGCGGGCGGCATTAGCGGCTAAAGCTGCTTGCTTGAATATGCGATCGACCTGTTCTTGAGTGTAGGTGGCAAATTCAGCTTGGGCTGCTTTCACTTTTTGAATTAGGACTTCTAATTCTTCTAAATTGGTAACTTTCATGTGATTTTTCGTGATGTGGATTTCGGAAAAATTATTGCCTCAATCTTTGATTGGTAGGGAACCTGCAGATCGACGCAGATAATTTCAAGATTGTGGGTGACTTGTGAACGTGGCCTTTTAATTATTATATACCGCTAGCTCCGATCGCATTTAGCCCGCGACTGCGAAAAATATCAACAGTTTGTTGCACGAGTTCCGGTGAAGCTGGAGGTGTATCCTTGAGTTCGTAATCCAATTTTAATTGTTCCCATTTGTATTCTCCCATTTTATGAAATGGTAATACTTCTACTTTTTCCACATTGTTCAGATTGGCAATAAACTCCGCTAATTTTTCTACGTTTTCGATGTGATCGGTGAGGTGAGGAACTAGAACGAAGCGAATCCACGTCGGTTTGCCAATTTCGCTGAGATATTTGGCCATTGCTAAAGTAGGCTCGATGGAAACATTGGTGACTTTGTAATAGAGTTCGGGAATGTAGGATTTGATGTCCAACAAAACCAGATCGGTCATTTCCAGAACCGGTTTAGCAACGTCTAAAACACAGAAGCCTGATGTGTCCAGCGCTGTATGCAAACCCATTTGATGACAGCGGGTAAAGATTTCTTTGACAAAATCCGGCTGCATCAACGGTTCGCCGCCGCTGACGGTAACGCCTCCTTTCCGTAGGTAGGATTTACATTTTGTAATTTGCTCGATTAAATAATCGACGGTTACTTCTTTACCATCGTGGGAATTGCGACAGTCGGGATTGTGACAGTACAGACAGCGTAACGGACAGCCTTGGGTGAAGACGATAAACCGGATTCCGGGGCCGTCTACGGTACCAAAAGTTTCGATTGAGTGAATGCGTCCAATTCCAGACATTGATTTTGCTGTTTGTTGGTGATGTTTCGAGATTAGGAATGGGGGAATCTCGGTGTTAACTTAAGCCTGGAAACTTGCGGATTTTTCGTTGGGTTGCTGAGGCTCGATCCCCCTAAATCCCCCTTAAGAAGGGGAGTAGGGGTTGGCTTTGAGAAGTGGACGGTTCCCCTTGAATCCCCAGATAGTCGGGGGAATTCAAGAATACTCTTGTTCCCCCCTTCTTAAGGGGGGTTAGGGGGGATCTGACCTCATGGTTCAACAGCGAAACTAGAAGAAAAAAGACTTATGCAGAACCAATTATGTAGGCGCTTCTTGAGTCCCCCTCTGCTCGGACTTCGTTTGACAAGGAGCGGTTTCAACGAGATCATCTCAATGAAAGCCGCCCTCCGCTAGAAATTCGAGTTAGGAGTCAGGAGTCAGGAGCCAGGAGAAAAGAGGAAGAAGGAAGAAGGAAGAAGGAAGGAGCCAGAAGAAGTGTTTTTACAAATATGAGATGCTCCCGGTTTCAACCGCCGATTCCAATGGAATTTACACGCGTTCGTGGAATGTGCGTTTAATCACATCTAATTGCTGTTCGCGGGTAAGTTTGATGAAATTAACCGCATAACCGGAGACGCGAATTGTTAGCTGGGGATAGTTTTCTGGATGTTCCATCGCATCTAGTAATGTTTGCCGATCGAGCGCGTTAACATTGATGTGATGGCCGCCATCGTGGAAGTAACCGTCTAACAGACCAACTAGGTTATTAGTCCGATCGCTCTCCATTCTGCCCAAGGCCTGCGGTACAATCGAAAAAGTATTCGATATGCCATCTTGACAATCACTGTAAGGCAGTTTCGCTACAGAAGATAAGGATGCGATCGCCCCACAGGAATCTCGGCCGTGCATCGGGTTAGCGCCAGGAGCAAAGGGTTCGCCTGCTTTACGTCCGTCGGGAGTGCTACCAGTTTTTTTGCCGTAAACTACGTTAGAGGTAATTGTGAGTACCGATTGAGTCGCTACAGCGCCGCGGTAGGTTTTGTGCTGGCGAATTTCGTTCATGAAGCTTTGCACAAGTTCGATCGCCACACTGTCTACGCGATCGTCATTATTGCCGTATTTTGGATATTCTCCTTCGATCGAGTAATCTACTGCCAAACCTTGCTCGTTGCGAAGCACCTTAACTTTAGCGTGTTTAATCGCCGACAGGGAATCTGCCACCACCGACAATCCGGCAATTCCGCAGGCCATTGTCCGGTAAACATCGCGATCGTGCAATGCCATTTCCAGCCGTTCGTAGCAGTATTTGTCGTGCATATAGTGAATGACATTCAACGTATTGATATACGTTTTTGCCAACCACGCCATCATGTCGTGGAACCGCGCTCTTACCTCGTCATAATCGAGATATTCGGTAGTAATCGGTGGGAACTGGGGCGCGATTTGGTCGCCGGACTTCTCATCTTTACCGCCGTTAATCGCATAGAGCAAAGTCTTAGCTAAGTTAACTCGCGCGCCGAAAAACTGCATTTGCTTGCCAATTCGCATGGCGGAAACACAACAGGCGATCGCGTAATCATCGCCGTATTGAGGACGCATCAAGTCGTCGTTTTCGTACTGAATAGAACTTGTGTCGCTGGATACCTTCGCACAGAATTCTTTGAAGTTTTCCGGCAAGTTTTCCGACCACAAAACGGTGAGATTTGGTTCGGGTGCAGTACCGAGGTTTGACAGGGTGTGCAAGAATCGGAAACTGTTACGAGTTACCAATGTTCTACCGTCATCGCTGATACCGCCGATCGCCTCTGTTACCCAAGTTGGATCGCCAGAAAACAGAGCGTTATAGTCGGGAGTCCGCAAAAACCGCACCATGCGGAGTTTCATTACAAAATGGTCGATCAGTTCTTGCAATTCCACTTCGGAACTCGCGCCACTTTGTAAATCGCGCTCGAAATAAATGTCTAAAAACGTCGATACGCGGCCGAGAGACATCGCTGCCCCGTTTTGTTCTTTCACTGCTCCCAAGTAGCCAAAATACAGCCACTGGACAGCTTCTCGTGCGTTTGCTGCCGGACGGCTAATATCAAAGCCGTAGCTAGCCGCCATTTCTTTTAACTCAAACAATGCCCGAATTTGCTCGGATAACTCTTCGCGCAAGCGAATTGTTGCCTCGTCCATCGTGTCTAGTTCGAGTGATTCTTGCTGTGTTTTTTTATCCTCAATTAGGCGATCGACACCGTACAAAGCAACGCGCCGATAGTCACCAATTATCCGCCCGCGTCCATAGGCATCTGGCAAACCTGTGATGATACCAGAACGTCTTGCCAGACGCATCGAGCGCGTGTAAACATCGAATACACCATCGTTATGAGTTTTGCGATATTTCGTAAATATTTCTTCTGTTTGCCGATCGAGCTGATAGCCGTAAGCTTCTAAACCTGCCTTGACAACGCGAATCCCGCCCAAGGGCATAATCGCGCGTTTCAAAGGTCGATCGGTTTGCAAACCTACTATTTGTTCTAAGTCGCGGTCGATGTATCCTGCTGCATGAGCCGTGATGGATGTGGGAACTTTTGTATCAACATCCAATACACCTTTTTCGCGCTCTTGCTTCATTAATTCCAGAACTTTTTGCCAAAGCTGCTGGGTTTTTTCGGTTGGTGCTGTGAGAAATTCTGCATTCCCTTCGTAGGGGGTGTAATTCTTTTGGATGAAGTCTCTGACGTTGACTTCGTTTGTCCAGTTGCCTTCAGTAAAGCCGTGCCATTCTGCAAACATAGCTTGCTTTCACCTCAATTTTTTATTAGCGATCGATCTTTTCTGCTTCGACCACTACATCTAGTATATATTTAATCTCACTATTTTAAAGATCCTGTTCGCTATTTGTTACAAAAGTTGACTTGCTAATTCGGGGGGAAGAATTAAGATAGATAGTAGGCAGAGCATCCTCGTGAATTGTTGAGGAAGCTCTGACCAAAGGGGTTCCCGAACTAACACTTAGACAACCCAAATGTTGTTTAAGGGCGGGCGTGTCGGAAACGGGCAATGAGATTTTTTTTTTCAGGAACCGCGAACACCCGAAGAAGATGAAGAAAAAGCAGAAAAAAAGCAGAAAAAGAGTTCGGATTTGATTCGGTGATTGTTATCGAAAGCAGAGCAATATTAATTGCTGATTAATTGAAGTAGGTACTATGCAGATAAATTCAATGAATCAAAGCACTGCGAGCGATCGGGCTCACGATATTTGGAAAGAACAGCGTCATCCGCTCGATCGGATTTTTCGGCCTCGCTCCGTGGCTGTAATCGGCGCAACAGAGAGAGAAGGAAGCGTCGGACGAACTCTCCTGTGGAACTTGATTCGGAATCCGTTTGGCGGAACAGTTTTTCCAGTGAATCCGCAGCGCCACAGCGTCTTGGGACTCAAGTCTTATCCTGACATTGCTAGCGTCCCGGAAGTAGTGGATCTGGCGGTGATTGCTACGCCTGCTGCTGGGGTGCCACAAGTGATCCGCGAATGTATCGCTGCTGGGGTGAAAGGGGCAATTATTGTTTCTGCTGGGTTTAAAGAGATTGGTGCGGCTGGGGAGGCTTTAGAACAGCAAGTTATGGCCGAGGCGCGTCTGGGCGGAATGCGGATTATCGGCCCAAATTGCCTCGGCGTAATGAATCCTGTGCTTGGGCTCAATGCTACTTTTGCAGGTACGATCGCCCGTCCGGGTAATGTCGCCTTCATCAGTCAAAGCGGCGCCCTCTGTACTTCGATTCTCGACTGGAGTTTGGGGGAAAATGTCGGTTTTAGCGCCTTTGTATCGATCGGCTCTATGCTCGATGTCGGTTGGGGCGATCTGATCGAGTATTTCGGGGACGATCCCCATACCCACAGTATCGTTTTGTACATGGAATCTATGGGTGATGCTCGTTCGTTCCTGTCCGCCGCCCGCCCAGTGGCGATCGACAAACCGATCATCATTCTCAAGGTAGGACGTACCGCTGCCGCCGCCCAAGCCGCCGCTTCCCATACGGGGGCTTTGACCGGTAGCGATGACGTGCTTAACGCTGCTTTCCGCCGCTGTGGCGCGTTGCGCGTACATACGATTTCCGATTTGTTCGACATGGCAGAAATTCTGGCCAAGCAACCGCGACCGCAGGGCAACCGCCTATCGATCGTCACCAATGCAGGAGGCCCAGGGGCGATCGCCACTGATGCCTTAATTAGCGACGGCGGTGCCCTGGCAGATTTGGCACCGGAGACGCTGCAGCGGCTTGATGAGTTTTTGCCACCTCAGTGGAGTCATCACAACCCGATCGATATTTTGGGCGATGCTAGTAGCGATCTTTACGCCAAAACTCTAGAAGTTGTCGCTCCCGATCCCAATAGTGACGGATTGCTGGTCATCCTGACGCCACAAGCGATGACAAATCCCACCCAAACCGCAGAAAAACTCAAGTCTTACAGCCAACTCGGAAAGCCCTTATTAGCAAGCTGGATGGGCGGTGTGGAAGTGTCAGCGGGAACGCAAATTCTCAATCAGGCAAATATTCCGACTTTTCCCTATCCCGATACCGCCGTCAGGTTATTCAACTATATGTGGCGGTACACATACAACCTGCGCGCTATCTACGAAACGCCTTCTCTCCCCGCTGAGTGCGAAATCGAGACTTCCGGGTGTGCGACTGCTGCGAAGATTTTGACTGCCGCGGGCCAAAACAATCGCACTCTATTAACCGAGTACGAATCAAAACAGTTGCTAGCAGCTTACGGCATTCCCACCGTAGCGACAGAAATTGCAGCAAGTGCGGCCGAAGCTGTGGAAATTGCCGATCGCCTGGGTTATCCAGTGGTGCTAAAACTGCATTCTGAGACGATTACTCACAAAACCGATGTGGGGGGCGTAAAACTAAATTTAGGCGATGCTAACGCTGTAATTAGTGCCTTTGAGGCGATCGCCCAGCGGGTACGGGCGATTGATCCTGCAGCGTTTCTCGGCGTGACAGTGCAGCCGATGGTGCATTTGGAAGGCTATGAACTAATTTTGGGTAGCAGTATTGACCCACAATTTGGGCCGGTGATGCTGTTTGGTTCCGGCGGACAATTAGTGGAAGTCTTTCAAGATCGCTCGCTCGCACTTCCGCCTTTAAATACTACCCTAGCGCGCCGGATGATGGAGCAAACGCGCATCTATAAAGCTTTGCAAGGAGTGCGCGGTCGATCGGCAATTGACCTGGTACAACTCGAACAGTTATTAGTTCGTTTTAGTCAACTGATTGTAGAGCAACCTCAAATTGCCGAGATTGATATTAATCCACTGTTGGTTTCTCCTGAAGGTGCGATCGCTCTTGATGCCCGCGTTGTTCTGCAAACAACGGAAAACCCCATTTCACCCGCGATTCGCCCCTATCCTACGCAATACGTTCAAACCTGGTCAACGGAGGGCGATCGTCCCATCACCATCCGTCCGATTCGTCCTGAAGATGAGCCACTGATGGTGCTCTTCCACGAAGAACTTTCGGAAGAGAGCGTGTATTTGCGCTACGCTCACATGGTAAAGTTAAAGCACCGCATCGCTCACGAACGTTTGACCCGGATTTGTTTTATTGACTACGATCGGGAAATGGTGTTAGTAGCCGATCGTCAAGACCCGGAAACCTCAGAACACCGGATTTTGGGAGTAGCGCGTCTGAGCAAACTCCACGGCACAAACCAAGCCGAATTTGCGCTGATCGTTAGCGATAGCTATCAGCAGCGCGGTTTGGGAACAGAATTATTGAGGCGGATGCTGCAAATTGGTCAGGAAGAGAAATTAGAGGCGATCGTTGGCTACATTCTCAATAGCAACTACCAGATGCAGAGCCTCTGTAAAAAACTAGGATTTGAACTCCAACCAGACCGAGGCGAAGGAATGTTGAAAGCTGTTTTTGTTTGCTAATAGCAAGTTGGGTTAAATAATTCTCATTCATCACAACTAAAGTCCTCACTACAAACCTATAAAGTTTGTAGTGAGGACTTTAGTCCTCAAACTCAGATGCTACTAAGCCGCAGCCAAATTTGCTGCTGCGAAATCCCAGTTAGCCAAATTATCCAAGAAATTAGTAATGTAGTCGGGACGGCGGTTTTGGAAATCCAAATAATAAGCGTGTTCCCACACATCCAAAGTCAGCAACGGAGTTTGGCCGTGTGCTACCGGGGTGTCAGCGTTAGCTGTTTTGGTAACTTTCAAAGTGCCGTTGTCCACAACCAGCCAAGCCCAGCCGCTACCGAACTGAGTTGTCGCAGCAGTCTTGAACTCTTCTTTGAATTTGTCGAAGCTGCCGAAGTCGGCGTTGATTTTGTCAGCTAAAGCTCCTGTCGGAGTGCCACCGCCGCCCGGTGCGAGGGAATTCCAGAAAAAATTGTGGTTCCAAACTTGACCTGCATTGTTGAAAATGCCGGCTTTGGATGGGTCTTTAGCAGATTCCTTGACAATTTCTTCAAGGGATTTGCTCGCCATTTCCGTTCCTTCAATCAGTTTATTCAGATTGGTCACGTAAGCAGCGTGGTGCTTGTCGTGGTGGAATGAAAAAGTGTTGGCCGACATATGAGCTGGTTCTAGGGCGTCAGCGGCGAAGGGTAATGGTGCAAGTTCAAATGCCATGGTGTTCAATCCTCTCTGGATTACTTTGGGTTTTTCGGTTGACTTGGTGGCTTTTGTATGATTAAAGCCGAGAGTCACTAGCTTGAGTTTATCAAGCTGTGGTAAATAATTCTTTACAATTTTCCTATTTTATAGCAGTTGCAGCATTTTAGGATTCAGACTTCTATTTTTTAGATATCAAAGCTACTTATTGCCGGCTTCAAATAGCATAAAGTATCACTAAATGTCAAGCTACCTGGGAGACAAATAAAAGTGTGTGTGAAATTGTCAACCGCTCGAAATTTTATGAGACTGATAAATAGATTAAACCTGTAAATTGTCAAAGATTAACCTAAGTTCAATTAAGCTGTAAGAAAGTCAAACAAGTTGCAGGATGTGTCAATGGAAAAGCGTTTAAACAACTCGTCTAGTCACCCCCCTCAATGGTTGAATCTGCAATTAATCGTCACCGCTCTGGAAACAGTCCAAGATTTAATTGTAATTTCTCTATGTATTGGTTTGTTTTGTTTCATGGTACTCGAACTGCGAGAAATGTTTTTCTCGCTGCTGCCTCCTTTGAATTTTCAGCAAGTGACGGCAGACATTCTATTTTTATTAGTTTTAGTGGAATTATTTCGGCTGCTAATTATTTACTTGCAAGAAAAAAGAGTTTCGATAGGCGTAGCTGTGGAAGTTTGTATAGTATCTGTTTTGCGAGAAGTTATCGTGCGGGGAGTGCTGGAAACTCCCTGGGTTCAAATATTATCAACAGGCGCATTTTTGCTGGTTTTGGGAGTGTTGTTGGTAGTCCGAGTTTGGTTGCCACCAACCTTCGAGGGAATTGACCCGGAACGCCGCCTTGCTAGCAGAAAGAGAAAAATTTACGAGCAGGAATCTTCTTCCGATTCTGTTGCAATCAATAGCACGTTTAATTCTCATTGAGGATGGCGGGACTGGCGATTTTAGATTTTAGATTTTAGATTTACTCTGATATTGCTTGTTACGTTACCAGCCATCATTTCCAGTAAAATTAACCTGATAACGTTTGTAGTTAAGACTAAAATTCTCTGCATTTTCAGAGGATTTTAGTCCTCACTACAAATACAAGCTTCATCAGTCATTGCCAGTTATTCAAATCTAAAATCTAAAATCTAAAATCTAAAAGGGTATTACCCGTTAGCCTGCAATTCCCCCAAACGAGCCAACACTTCTTTAGAATGAATCGCCGGATTAATCTTCACAAAAGTTTCCCGCAAAATTCCTTCAGGGTCAATAATAAAACTGTGCCGCGCCGAAATAAAACTCATCCAAGAACCGTAAGCTTTACTCACTTTACCGTCGGTATCAGCTAACAGCGGAAACTTCAAACCCTCGGAATCGCAAAATTCCGCGTGGGAATCGACATCATCAGCGCTAATGCCGATAATTTGAGTATTCTTTGCCAAGTATTTCGGCAAGTCTTGCTGAAATCTCCGCGCTTCGATCGTACATCCCGATGTAAAGTCTTTCGGATAAAAATAGACTACCAGCCACTTACCGCGATAATCCGACAGGGAGACTTGTCCGTCGCCGCTGTTTGTCGGCAAACTAAAATCCGGCGCTGGTTGATTTACCGTCGGAAGCTTGCCACCGAGGGCAAATGCAGGTGTGGCAAAATTGAAACTTAGAAAAACTAGACAAATTGCCAATAAAGTGCTAAAAAACTTGCGACGGGACATCATAAATTTAGAAGTAGAACTGTACTTAAGACAAGTTTACAGTTTTCTGATTAAATGGGTAGGGGCAATTCGCGGATTGCTTCTAAAACCCACAGATCACTCACTCAAATAGCAATTTACCCATGAGCGCTGCACTCCCGTTAACAGGCAAAGCTATAGTAGTCCAGGTAATTAACGGTCAACCCGTTACGATCGAAGTAGACGGCACTAATGCCCCGATTACTGGGGGAAATTTTGTTGACTTAGTGGAACGTGGCATTTACGACGGGGTGATGTTTCACCGAGTTGTGCGCCAGCCAGAGCCTTTTGTGGTGCAAGGAGGCGATCCGCGCAGCAGAGATACGACAATTCCAGCCAGTCAATTGGGAACGGGTAATTTTATTGACCCGGATACCAATCAGGGGCGTTTTATTCCTTTGGAAATTAAGCCACAAGGGGCCGCGCAACCTGTTTACAACCAAGTTGTAACCCAGACGCCGCAGTTGCCGCACACTCGCGGGGCTGTGGCAATGGCTCGTTCTAATGCTTTGAATTCGGCTTCTTCGCAGTTTTATTTTGCTTTGGATGATTTGCCATTTTTGGATGGTAATTATGCTGTTTTTGGCAACGTTATTCAAGGTTTTGAAACGGTGAATGCGGTGCAGCAGGGCGATCGCATTTCGACGGCAAAAGTCGTTCAAGGAATCGTTCCCAGTCGGGTTTCTAGCATAGTTAGCGATGTTAATTCGCTTAACGCTTTAATCAATAGTACCAATTTCGTAAATCTATCTTTGCGAGCGCTCAGACTGTCAGACACTACCAATAACTATCAAGTCACTTCCCAAGACTCTCAGCAAAATCCCAGCGGTGTAGTGGGAGGTAGCGGCAACAATGCGATCCTCGGTTCACCCACAGATGATGCAATTAATGGCAGCCAAGGCAACGATACCCTCACGGGCGAAGCGGGTGACGACTTTCTCAGAGGCGGCAAAGGTAACGACTCCATTAGCGGAGGTGTTGGCGACGATATTATCAACGGAAATCTCGGCGACGATACAATCAATGACGGTGCTGGTAACGACTTTTTGCGAGGCGGCAGAGGAAACGATGTTTTAATCGGCGGCGATGGTAACGATGTTTTAATCGGCGATACTGGCAGCGATACTCTCACTGGTGGTGGCGGGGCAGATACGTTTGTTCTGGTTACGGGTGAAAATCTGGAGTTGGATGGGACGAGCGATATAATTCTTGATTTTAGGCCGGGAGATGGCGATCGTATTGGCTTAACCAGCCCTTTATCCAACACCTCATTCACCCAATCAGGCAGCAACACACTCATTCAATTTGGAGGAGTGACTTTGGCTGTCGTTCAAAATGCCACCCCCGCAGCAGTTCAAAATGCTGCTTTTGCAATTAACTTTTCTACTGCTTTCCTTGTCGATAACTTGCCCCCCGGAGACGCCGCCTTGAGAGTTGGCTAACTTTAACCAGACTGACGCCATAATTATAGGTGTAGGGTGCTCTTCGGTGCACCTTACCTGATTATCAATTCCCAATTCCCAATTCCCAATTTTCAATTCCCAATTCCCAATTCCCCAATTCAACTAATACCATAGCTGGCTAATTTTAGAAACCGCATCTTGATAAGAATCCATTCTCCCCTGCAGCTTAAAAAGCCCTGCCGCCTTCTGAAAATCCTCAAATGCTCCATGAACCTCTCTCAATTTATATCTAGTCACTCCTCGGTTAAAGTAAGCTTTAGCAAAATCGCTATCCAGGCGAATTGCTGACTCAAAATCAGCTAGTGCTGCCAGGGAATTCTCCATTTTCAGGCGGATAGCACCTCGGTCAAAGTAATAGTGAGCTACATTAGGGTTGAGCAGCAGTGCCGAGTTATAATCCGCGATCGCCGCAGTATAATCTTTTAAACGAGTCAGCATAAACCCCCGATTGCTGTAATACTTGGCTCGGTAAGGATTGAGTTCGATGGCGGTAGTTAAATCTTCGATCGCCGATTGCTTGTAGCCTAATTTGTAGCGGGCCACACCGCGATCGTTGTAAGCTGACGCGAATTGCGGATTAATGTTAATTGTGGCAGTAAAATTTTTAATAGCGCCGTGCAAGTCTTGTTGTTCGAGATTTTTTAAACCCTGAGTGTAAAACTTTTTGGTACTAACTTTTAAATTTGTCTCTTGTCGGGATTCAGCTTGCTCCCCCGGAAATACTTTGCCTGCAATATTAGTGAATCCCAAAGATTCGATCGAATTGAAAATAGTTGTGACAACTAATTGGCTTGGGAGAAGGGGGATAGTAGGCATGGGAGAAGTGGTGTTCAACTGTATGCTGTCATTTTCCTCGATACTTCAGCTACTGACAGTGATATCCGTAGTCTCAGGAACGTGATAAGTTTGATGAGATTTGGTGATGCTGGGGCTTGACTTGTGTGATGAAAGTTCGGCTTAGTTAGTGATGCCGATCGCAATTGACAAAAAATGCGCCTACAACCCTTTACCTATAAGCTTTTTAGGCTAGAGGAGCGGTTTCTTTCTTCCCATATTGAGCAGTTCCTACCGGGATTGTTTGCAGGTATGCCCCTGGGGGAGCGATCGCAACTGCCGGCAGCAAGTATTACTTTGTAGCGATATTCGATCGGGATTTGTCCATCGAACACGGCCATCTTAAACCCGGTTTTTACTCACGCCCAGAGCACCATTCTCAAGAACAGGCTTTCCGGCCTGTTCCACAAATTACTAATATTTTTGAGTAATATTGCTGAGGAAAGTTGCCGATTATTTGCTATGCTTTGATTAGACATCAATAATTTATGGCACAAATTAGTGTCAATGAAAAAAGTTATGAGGTTGAAAACTTTCTTCGCTGCATTGTTGGCGATCGTCCTGTTCACTCTCTACTTAACTCCTCCTGTTATGGCCGCGAATGCGGAGGATGTGAGTCACCTATTAAAGGATAATTGGTGCGTCAGTTTTTTGTGGAAGCAATGCGATTTGAGCGCTGTAGATTTGCGGGGCGCTAATCTCCAAGAAGCCAATTTGAGCGGCGCTAATTTGAGCGGCGCTAATTTGTCCGGTGCTAACTTAAAAAATGCTGACCTTTCTGGCGCAGACCTCAGTGGCGCTAATTTAGCAAATGCTGATATTCTAGGCACGGATCTCAGTCGAGCCAATTTGACAGAAGCTAATTTCAACGGCACGAAGTTGTGGGATGCGAATCTGACTTTGGCCAATCTGAGTCGCGCCAATTTACAGGATGCTAATGTCTTAGATTCTCGACTTTGGGGAAGCAATCTTACCCAAGCTAATTTAACGGATGCGACGCTGCACGGTGCTGACTTGCAATATGCTAATTTGGCAGACACTAATTTAACAGGTGCTGACTTGCACAGCTTCTTTTTCCGAGGTTCCAAACAAGTCACAAATTTGAGCAATGCTAATTTAGAAGGCGCTATTTTAATGGGAGCAAATCTCAGAGGTGCGGTGCTGGCAGGGGCAATAATGCCGGACGGGTCTATTAATGAAGAAAGTGGCTTTAATTTACAGTAGAGTAAAATTAAAGTCTGCTTGAATAATTTCAACAACAGGCTTTCGGGCCGATTTCGCAGTCAATGAATTATCTGGTGTAGCTGCGCCCGTTGCCAAAAACTTGTTGAGGATGCTGTCAAGATATCAATTTAAACCAGGGTGCGATCGACCTTTTAACTCCCAAGCTGCGCCCGTTGTCAACAGCTTGTTGAGGATGCTGTCAATCGATTTTAGATTTTAGATTTTAGATTTTAGATTGAAGCCTTGACCCCACGGATAGATTCGGGGGGCAAGTTTCATCGGATACAGGTTTTTATTTCTCCCTCCTGAGTCTCCGAAGGAATGAATCACGTGGCGGGTATCCTGGATGCTTGCGGTCAAGATATCAATTTAAACCAGGGTGCGATCGACCTTTTAACTCCCAACCAGTAAATATCGCTAAAATCTTAAATCTCAAACCGAACCTGCACGCATCTGTTACAATTTTCAACAAAGCCAGAACAGCCCCGAACCTGAAGTCGCCTGCCTAGGGGTACAAGCCCCCGACAGGAGTCGTGGAGAGCAAAAATATTAGATATTTAGTTTAAACTCCCAGATTCATCTGTAGAGTCTCTCTAAAATCTAAAATCTAACATCGCCTGTGGAGTCCATCTAAAATCTAAAATCTAAAATCGATGGGCTGTGGACTCAATCTAAAATTTAAAATCTAAAATCTAAAATCTAAAATCTAAAATCGACTGATGGAAACCCTGCAAACTCAACTTTACGAACTCGCACAATTTGCTAATAACTTAGTAAATACTCAACTGACAAACCTCAGTTTAGTCAGCGTCGGAGTCATCTTTCTGGCAGGGTTGCTAACGAGCTTAACGCCCTGTATGCTTTCAATGTTGCCGATCACGATCGGCTACATCGGTGGATACGAAGCAAAAAGTCGCCTACAAGCCGCCGCCCAGTCTGCGTGGTTTTCCCTGGGATTGGCCACTACCCTTGCGGGTTTAGGCATTGTAGCATCATTTGCCGGACAAGTTTACGGCAAAATTGGCCTGGGTTTGCCAATTCTTGTCAGCATTATTGCTATTCTAATGGGGCTGAATTTACTCGAAGCTTTACCCTTACAAATGCCGTCTTTCGATGCTGTGGGGTGGGTGCCGAAAGATTTGCCGGCGGGTGTGCGATCGTACTTATTGGGCTTAACTTTTGGTTTAGTAGCCTCTCCCTGCAGCACTCCGGTTTTAGCTACACTCTTAGCTTGGGTTTCCAAAACGGGAGATACAGTTTTAGGTGGTGTGTTGCTGCTGTTTTACGCTGCTGGCTACGTCGCTCCGCTGATTATAGCAGGTACTTTCACTGCTAGCATTAAAAAGTTGTTAGAATTACGTCGGTGGTCGAGTTGGATTACGCCTGTTAGCGGCGTTTTGCTAGTAGGATTTGGCGTTTTCTCTCTGCTTTCCCGCATCCTTCCCGCGTAACTTTCGTTCTCAGGAATTCAGTCCTTATTGAGAGATATAGCAATCACTATGGAATGCGTGAATTAAGTTTTTTTTAACGAACCGCGAAGACGCGTTAGGCGAAGCCGCGCGTAAGCGCTAGAACACGAAGGAAGAAAGAAAGAAAAGAGAAAGAATTCAAAATTGATTGAGACTTTTTCAATAAACATAATAATATTTTGTTCATCTTTTTTTTCCCTCCTTTCTCTTCCTTCTCCCTTCTTCCATCCGTTACATCCGTTACAAAATCCGTTGCCGAACTTGCTGACATCCGTTACAAAATCCGTTGCCGAACTTCCTTCATAATTACCAATGACATCCAAAGAAGTGTTTCTATCAAAACTCTCAAGCTGGGCGACTGCCCCTCAAAAGTTTTTCAAGCGAGAAATCTTGCCGGTGCTCGCAGATTTGCGGCTGGCCATTATCTTGCTGCTGACGATCGCATTTTTCAGCATTTCCGGCACTGTCATCGAACAAGGCCAATCAGTACCCTTTTACCAATCTAACTATCCAGAACACCCTGCTTTGTTCGGCTTCCTAACTTGGAAAGTTGTGCTAATTGCAGGACTTGACCACGTATACCGCACTTGGTGGTTTTTGTCAATCCTAATTTTGTTCGGCAGCAGCTTAACAGCTTGTACATTTACCCGACAATTTCCTGCACTAAAAGCCGCCCGCCGCTGGAAATTTTATGAAGAACCAAAGCAGTTTGAAAAATTAGCTCTCAGTGCGGAATTAGAAACAGTTGCTTTAAGTTCATTAGAACCACTTTTGCAGCAAAAAAACTACCGCATATTTCGAGAAGGCGAAAAAGTTTATGCCCGCAAGGGAATAATTGGCAAAATCGGCCCGATTATTGTTCACGCCAGTATGCTAATTATTTTAACTGGGTCGATATGGGGCGCAATGACGGGATTTCTCGGTCAAGAAATGGTTGCCAGCGGCGAAACATTTCAGGTGCAGAATATCTTGGATGCGGGGCCTTGGGCGGGGCCGCAAATACCGAAGGATTGGTCGATGCGAGTTAATCGGTTCTGGATTGATTATAGTCCGAGCGGTGCGATCGACCAATTTTACTCTGATCTGTCAGTTTTGGACAAAACAGGCCAAGAGGTCGATCGCAAAACCATTCACGTTAACGAGCCCCTCAGATACCGGGGAGTCACATTTTATCAAGCAGATTGGGCAATAGCCGCCGTGCGAGTTCGCCTCAACAAAAGCCCGGTTTTACAATTGCCAATGGCTCAGCTAGACACTCAAGGTAAAGGCCGAATTTGGGGTGCTTGGATTCCGACAAAACCAGATTTGAGTGCGGGAGTTTCTCTGCTAGCAAAAGACTTGCAAGGAACGATGTTAGTGTACGGTACGGATGGCAAATTGTTAACTACAGTTCGCGCAGGAACGGCGGTGGAAGTTAACGGAGTCATGCTGACAATTGACGAAGTTGTAGGCAGTACGGGATTACAAATTAAAGCTGATCCGGGCATTCCGATCGTTTATACTGGCTTCGGGTTGCTGATGCTTAGTGTGCTGATGAGCTATCTGTCTCACTCGCAGATTTGGGCTTTGGAAAAGGACGGCAAACTATACGTCGGCGGCCGCACAAATCGCGCTCAGGTGACTTTTGAAAGAGAAGTTGTGGAGATTTTGGACAAGTTGGCAGAATCGAAACAAGAGGAAAAAAAGAGCGAAATAGCGCCGACTTCTCTAGCTAGTCAAAGCTAACCGTAGGGTGCGCTAGGCGCACCTTAAACCAGGTAAAAAACGGATAATTAAACAGGAAATAAATGTGATGAAAAGGATTGAGTTCAGTTAACACGCATTACTTAAAATAGAGGTTCTAGAAAGTCGCGGGCTTACAATATCAACAGATTTGATTTCTGAAACTATCAGAACCCCTAGTAAGTTAGAAGCAAGTGGTGAAGGAAAGTTTATTTGTCAACAGAGATTGAATGGACTTGTCCTAAGAGTAGTTTACCAAGAATATGATGATAAAATTTTAGTAATTACTGCTTATCCTGGTAAGAGGTCAAGATATGAAAAAGATTAGATATAGCCCTGATGTAGATGCGATGCTGATCGAAATTTCCGATGCCCCGATCGCCTATGCCGAAGAGGAAGGAAACATGATTCTGCACTATTCTAGCAGCGGAGAACTGGTGTTGATTGAAATATTAAATGTCAAACAATTTATGTCATTAGAATCTCTCTCCGATGAGATACCTGCCCGCTAAAACAGTTTAAGCGGGCGGACACTCACAGGGACTGCACCTACTTCTGATGCGACACCTCAATCACGGTGTGGACGTTCCCGCGTGGCGAAAAATCGCCCTTAATCGTCGCTTCCAGCGGCGCGCAAGCGGCCACAAAATCGTCTAAAATTTGATTGATCGATTCTTCGTGAGAAATGTAGCGATCGCGATAACTGTTAACGTACAGTTTCAGCGCTTTTAACTCTACCACCCGCTCGTCGGGCACGTAAGTAACGTGAATTGTCGCAAAATCGGGATAGCCAGAAAACGGACATTTGCAAGTAAACTCCGGCAACGTAATGTTAATCGAGTAGCGCCGCCCGACTCGCGGATTCGGGAAAGTAATTAACTCCCCTTCCAAAATCTGGCGCTCGCCGTATTTCATTTCTTCGGTGCTTGACTTTTGCGACATAGTTTGTTCCGGTGCGTAGTTGTTCATAGCGATCGACTAATAACTTGTAACATTAAATTAAATTTACCTTCAATATCTGTAACAAATATCTTGACGAATTGTGTTGCGATCGATCTAATTGCAAATACTCTCAGGCTAAACTAAAACAAGTTCACCCTCGCCATCTACAATTATGCAAAATACTACCTTATCTGACAATACTTCCCCTGAAAACTCAAATAGTTACTCTCCATCGGTACCAATTTCCCTCTATCGAGAAGTCACGGCAGAGCTGCAAGCAGCCCAAGCGATGGTGGACTCCCTCAAAACCCACAATCAGCAATTAGTCCAACAAAATCAACAACTGCGGCGAGAAGTAGAAACAGTAGTTCAAGTATCCCAACAGTTACAGCAAGTAGTCAACTCGGCTCAGAGCGTCACCCAGACAGGGATGCCTCAAATGCCGTCAGTCAAATTCAATTTCAGCGTTCAACCTCCGCCCCCAACACCTGCAACCTCGCAGACTAACTCTGCCATACCTCAACCACCTCAGACAGTGGCTTTCCCCTTCCCACTACCGGAACCGGAGCCAACAGCCTCCCCGATGCCGCAGCCACTTCCAGACAAATTATTTACAGAGGTGCCGGAAACTCCTTACCGTGTGCGATCACAACTCAAAAAAACCTCAGATTTAAGCGGATTGTGGTTGGCGATCGCGATTTTTCTGATTGTGATTGCAGCTTTCGGTGCAGGTTATTTAGTTGTCCGCCCTTTATTAATGAAAAAGTAAATTCCAACAAGAATCCCACGACTCCAGCCGTGGGATTTTAAACAAAACCTAGCATAAAATGTTGAAAGTTACGCTAATTGGCTATCATCCTCTGGCGGCACTCGTTTCTACTGTACGAGGCGCATACTGCTCTTCACAAGCAGATTCTAGGATGCCCACCCCGGGCTCGAAACCGCGCGTGAACTCAGTGAGTTTTACCTGTTTAGCTTCCAAAGCTGTCTGTAGCACCTTCATGGCTCGGTGAGGGTCGCCGGCTCCGCAGAAAAATAAGTCTGCTGCAAAATAACCGTGTTCAGGCCAAGTATGGATTGCTATATGGGACTCTGCCAAAGTAGCAGTAGCTGTCACTCCGTGAGGACTAAACTGGTGTACGCACAAATCGATGAGAGTAGCTCCTCCGGCTTCGATCGCATCGAGAATAGCGCGGCGGATACGTTCAGGATCGTTGAGCAGGTCTCCAGGAGACTGCCAAGCATCAGCGACCAGATGGGTTCCCAATTGTTTCATTCTGCGGGGTTTTACCTCTATTGATTTTTAAGTCTCAAACCTTTTAATGTTAGCACGGTGTCCATAAATTTTCAAGTAAATTCCCAAAATATTTCCCAAATAGCGATGAGCGCGAGGATACCGGGTTTTTTGGGGCGCTTTGGCCCTGACCGAGTGCAGGTTGAGTTCGATTGGAGTTCGATCGGGGCGATCGATGTTTCGTGCATTTCCTGCCAAAATCGGCTTTCCGTAGAATGGGGTTAAAGCTCAACCGCCTTAATCAGCTCCGGGCGATGGAGAGGCGAGAAACCCGGAAGGGCCGGCACTCTGGGCACCGCCCATACAAAAATCGGGTTTCTCGGTGTTCGGTTTTGTTGAGATTGACCTACTTAATTATGGTTAATCAACTGATCAATCCCGGCTGTGAGTAGCTCCATTCGGCAAAATCGCCCCGCCCAAAGCGGCTTCATTCAAATTATCAACATTCAAGCTCGCCCCAATCAAATTAGCCTCGGACAAATTAGTTCCTGTCAAATTCGCCCCTGTCAGAGAACTCAGCAGCAAACCCGCGCCCGACAAATTGGCGTGACTCAAATTCGCCCCCCGCAAATCCGCTTCCAGCAAGCTAGCACCTGACAAATTCGCACCGCTCAAATTAGCTCCCCGCAAAGAAGCTTTGTTCAAATTCGCAGCCCTCAAATCAGCATTGTGCAGAATCAAACCATTCAAATTTGCTTTACTCAAATTAGCTCCCTGCAAGTCGGCACCGCTCAAATTAGAGCCATTTAGATTGGCTGATTGCAAGTCAGCACCGCTCAAGTCAGCACCGCTCAAATTAGCAGCGCAAATAGAAGCCTCCCGCAGACTTGCTTCGCTCAAAGAAGCCCCAACCAAATTGACGCCGCTGAGATTTCCGCGATTGAGATAAGCCCGAGTTAAAGTTGCTCCGCTCAGGTTCGCCCCGTTCAAATCTACCTCGCTGAGAATCGCTCTAGTCAGATTTGCTCTGCTTAAATCAACCCCGCTCATAATTGCTCGGCTCAGCGTCGCCCCGCTCAAATTAGCCTCAGTTAGTTTTGAGCCGCTTAGCAAACAAGCTCCTACTAAACTCGCTCCCGTCATCACAGCTTTGCTCAAGTCAGCCTGAGACAATATTGCTCCGCTGAGATTTGCCCCGCTAAAATCTGCGGCGATCGCCACAGTTCCAGTTAAACTAGAACTTCCGAGGTTAGCTTCAATTAATTTCGCCTTAGACAAATTAGCCCCGCTCAAGTCGGCGCCGTTTAAATTAGCTCCAATTAGTTTGCTTCTAATTAAGTTGGCACCTTTCAAATTAGCGTTGCTCAAATTTGTTCGACTGAGATTAGCTTCACTCAAATGAGCTGCAATGAGGTTAGTACCTCGAAAATCTCGTTCCCCGTTTCTATGTCTAATTAAAAGTTCATCGGCACTTAAAAGTTCAGTGAAATTCATAAAAAAATTGAGTGAGTTTCCTTAATTTCTCGATGTTCTATGTTGTCTGAAAATTTGTACTATCGTGTTTGGCAGTAACTTGTTACAACAATACTGCCACATTAACAATTGTCAAAACTGCTTGATTCCTAGCATCACCCTGCTCACCTAGTTATAACTTACGAAAAACCCGGTTTCTCGTAAAGAATCTGGGTGTTTTCAGCGCGGAAGTCATGAAGAAACCGAGTTTCTCGCCCCGTGTAAGCCCTGTAAGCCTTATTTTTCTAGTAATTAGTTGGCGGTTGATGTTAGTTGTTAATGGTTAGTTGTATTTATACTAACTGCTAATCACTAAGTATTACCTGCTAACTATTTACCAAAATACCGAGAAGTTGTCGATCGACCTTGACAAGATCGATCCAATATTTGGGGTATTGCTGGCGGCATCCGCGCCGCATTCTGACCGGAAAAATTGCTGGTACTGGCGATCGAATTTATTCGTGCAATCAAGAAACAAGATATCGGAGCTTCAACCCCAAATGCCTTCTACATAAGTGCCTTCTATCTTCGATCGCCCATGAAAGCAGAGCTCGGTCAGCTCAGCTAATTTCACCTCCCCCCACTGGGCTGCGCGCCAGTGAAATCCAACAGGAAGGCTGTTTCCCTCGGAGTGCTGAGCGAGTCGCAGGCCAAGCAAACAATACGCTGCCCTGAGCCTGAGATTTCGCGAAAAAAGACGCCGCGAGCCATTGTGCTCCCGCGCTGCTGTGCTTGCTGTCAATCTTTACTCGATCCATGAGCGCTTGCGGTTCTAATTAACAGAACACCGGACACCAGACGCGCTCCCGGACATAAAAGCTGTTCCTGGGCTTCTCAAATGTTTCGCTGAGGCATTCCCAGAAAAACTGTATTCCTGTAGCAGGTCTTGCCAACGGCAATTCGGCTGCTACAGCCAACTAATGACCGGCCTAAGTCTTGCCCGAAGGCTCCGACAATTATTACTATTCTAATATTTGCCGACCACCGCAGGCATTTCTGGGCGCGCGGGACGGGCTACTTCACCTGTATAAGTTGGTGAAATTACCCACCCCATAATTAAAGATAGTCGCTCTTTGACTAACTGGGCAATATCTGCTGTAATTTATGTCATCAAATTTGATAATACTGCGGGGTGGGCAATCGAGCTGTAGTGAGTGTTACAGAGTAAAAAAACACTGCCAATTTAGGGTATAAAAATTAAGGGAGCCGATCGATCCTCCTGCCCAAAGCCCAGATCACGGACTGGGCCCCTAATCAAAATTAAACTTTTGACAGGTGGCTTTTTTAAGTTTCCAGAACAAAACAAAAGCCGGCTTTCAGAGAAAAAGCCGACTTTTGAGATAATTTTACCGACGAAGCGTAAAACCGCTAGCTCGCCCCTGTTGGTTGGCTCGCTTTCCACAATCCGATCGCGCGAGTGCAACTACTGTGCAGAAACTAGAAACAATACCCAAACAAACTCTCAATTATTAAATCAGAGGGCGGCCGGTAGTGCCATAAGTTGGATCGTAAACACCAGCGGTAGTATCAACGCCCGGAGTGCCAGGTGCGCCGTAATCAGCGCGAGCACTATCGACGCTGGGATTATAGTCGTAGGTGTTCCAATGTTGAATACCTCCGCGGCTCAAAATGGTTTCAGCTTTAGCGACTTCTGCTTCGCTGCCGTCAACCAGTACCAAGTAATCTCCTCTCGCCACGCGATCGTTGTATGCTTTAGCTTCCTCTTCGGGAATTCCCATACCGACTAAAGCTCCGATCAAGCCGCCTGCTGCCGCACCCAAAGCCGTACCGGCTAGTGTAGTGGCGATCGCCGTAGCTGAGGCTCCTGCCAGCATAATCGGCCCGATTCCCGGAATTGCCACTAGGCCCAGACCTACCAACAAACCTGTCAAACCGCCCAAAGTACCACCTGTGAGTGCGCCCTTTGTGGCCCCTTCATCGGATTTGTTGTCCGCGCTGTCGTGCACGTCAATGCCTGCGATGTCGCCTTTAGACTCAGCATCCTTAGCGATCACCGAAACCCGATTCATGTCGAAACCGGCAGTTCTCAGTTCTCCCAGTGCGTGTTCCGTCTCGCGGCGGGTTGAAAATACTCCCACGGCGCGCTTCTGGCGACCCGAAGCTCTGCGGCCAGTGTCTGCAGGCACATCGTAAATGCCCCAATCCTGAATGCCCCGCACGGTCATAATTCCTTCGGCTGTGGCAAGTTCGGCATCTGTTCCTTCTACGAATACCAAATATTCTCCGCGCGAGACGCGATCGTTATAAGCTTTAGCTTTATCTTCGGGAACTCCCAAACCGACCAAACCGCCTACCAAACCGCCGGCTGCCGCCCCAATCGCGCCTCCGATTACAGTATCTGCCAGCAGAGTTGCGATCGCACCCCCCGCCATCACCGGGCCAACTCCCGGAATCGCTAGCGCTCCAATGCTTCCGAGTAACCCAATCAAACCACCCGTCACGACTCCCGCTGTCGCGCCTGCTTTTGCACCGCCGCCCACTTTGTCGTCGGTACCCTTACCAGTACCAGTGCTAGCGCCCGCAATTTCGCTGCGATCGAGATTTTCGCCAACTACCGAAACTTTATTCATCGGAAACCCGGTACTTTGCAGCTCCATCAGGGCTAGTTCCGTATCTCGGTAATTAGAAAATGCTCCTACAGCTCGCTTGTGTTGACCTAAAGCCATTTTTTTTCTCCTGAAAAATATACTACTTTTACACAACCACAGAATTTATGCTCTGCCATCAATCACATTTAGTCATTTTTTCCCAGCAATTTTCATCGGTCGGTGGGAATAACTTCCCGCTCTATCTTCAGGTTGGTTTCCCACTAATTCTCCGGGATGAGAAATCGGAAATTGGGAAGGGAAAGTTGCAGGTATTGCGCGAGTTTTGAGTGCGTCAATTTAAAATTCAATTTAAACTCTTTCACTTAAAACCCCGCGCTCCCTAGAGAGTTACCTAAGCGTTGCGAGCCCCTCCGAAAGCAATCTTACAATGCCCAACTTTACCGTCTTCCCTCAGACTTCTCTCCTAGATAACTACATCCTTCTTCCTTCTTTCCCTCGGAATTCTTCCTGCTAATTTATTGATTGCTGCTAGGCGATGCAGGTGCAGCGGGGGCGACAACAGCCGTAACATTCACATCTTTGACACCCTTAATCTCTTTAGCTAGCGGCTCAATTTTAGCTAAATCAGTTTGATTGGGAACTGTGCCACCTACGGTGACAAGCCCATCTTTTGCCTCAACAGTTAGCTGACCTTTAGTGATGTTTACTTCTAACTTAGACCGCACTTCACTTTGCAGGTCGCTATCAGCTCTGATGGCATCGCCACCCGTCACATTGTTGCGCTGTTCTCTGGCCCTGATATCAGAATTTGCTTGGTTTTGGCGAATCTGGCTAGTGGCGTCACCCTGAGTTTCTTGAACTGTACCGGCTGCGGGTGGGCTGCTGGTATTTCCTGTGGCAGAATTAGGAGCATCAGCGCTAGTTTTAGCCCCGTCGCTGCAAGCAGCACCTCCAAATAATAGGATGCCGCTGAGGAGAATTGGTGTTAGTTTGTTCATAATAGGTTAATACCCTCCGGGTAAGCTTTCAATGAGGCTGACTTGGTTGAGCCAGATGGGAGCCAGATGGAGCAAGACAGCATATTTAGTTTGTGCTTTCTGGTTTGTGCTTTCTGGTTTGTGCTTTCTGCGCTTTAAAAATCCTTATATTAAATATATAAACTTCAGCAAGTATCTACATCGCTCCACGGGTGTAAAATTTATCTATGTCGTTAGATAGAGTACAAAAAATAAAATAAGGTCTTAAGTCAAATTTAGCGTAATTTAGTTCTGACCACATTATTACTCAGAAACCAGTTTGAACCCGCCTTTTTTGTTCCCCAGGCAAATATTTTCCTAGACACCAAGTTGAAAAGCGTAAGTTTTATTAATAAATTTGCTCGCCACTCCCAACTAATTTTTCTCTCTTCCCTGCAACCTGTAGCTTATTCCCTCAACATTTATGCGTTAAATCTGTTAAATTCCCTACACAACTCATTGTAAAACTTCCTGCTTCAAAACAAACGAAAAGAGTCGAGAAATTTTTGAGCATTTTCTGGTTCTGGGGTAGTGGCAACCAGCCCGTAAACGCGCGTTTCCACCAAAAAAACTTGACCTACACCTATAGGTTCCGTGGGAGAAAGCGGCTGAAACTCAAATTCTTTTCCGGGATAGCCTCCGAGGGAAATATCCCGCACTTGCAAGACTTTAGCATTCGCTGCCACGACGAAAAAATCAACGGCATTATTTAAAGTAATTCTGATATTATTGATATTATTGTTCCTCAGCCGAAAATCAAGGTCAAAGTATTGAAGCAAATAAGTTTCTTTGTTTTTTAAGTTTGATCGGTATGTATGAGCAATAATTTGATTTGAAAAAGTTTCAGAATTAATTTTGGGATTTGCGGGCATATCGATCGCAAACTGACCCATCGCCGAGCAAAATGGCTGCCACTCTGGCGTCTGAATGGCTGTCCGCAGCGGGGATGGTTGAGATGCAGCGGGACGGGCAAACTTGACAGGGTATGAAAGTAATGTAGCAGTAACTAGAAGTAAATACAGAAATTTCATTTGGGTAAAAATTATATATGCCCGATCGATCTGCGCTAGCCTAGAAATATATCCGCAAAGGGGGGATTTATGCTGAATATTATATTTACTCAACGGCGAGGCAACTCTCAAGGCCGATCTAAAATCACTAAAACCAATAAAACCAATATACTCGCTGCTGTAAATACTTGGCTGGCTGTGTGTCTACTGGCTGCTGTCACAGGTTGTGCAAACAGCCCCAACAGCAAGGCACTCGAAGAATCATTAGCCGCCGATCCGAAATTAAAACAAAATCCAGTAGTTTTCTCTTCCCCGCCACCAGCGACAGCTATTGAGACAAACTCTACCGCCAAACTTCCTCCCGATTTCCCGACAGAGATTCCACTCTATCCTAATGCTGAGTTAATCGAAGTTAGTGGGGAAACAGATCCGTCGCCAAAAAATGTGCGGCTGCGCTGGGAAAGCACAGATCCTGTTAATTCCGTTGGGAACTTTTACTCTACAGAGTTTGGGCGTCGCAACTGGGAAATAGTCAGCCGCCCCACCGCCGAGGGACAAGGTTCTTTGGTAGCAACGCGAGATAATTTGCGGGTAACAGTGTCGCTTTCTCCTACTCAGAAAGTAGGAGGTTCTACAGAATTTGCGATCGACTACAGCAAAGAAAGCCCAGAAATTGCCGCCAGTCCCCAACCTAACAATTCCGAGTCTAGCGCATCTCCAACCGCTTCACCAACTCCCTCTAATTCAGAGGGAACTACTCCAACACCATCCGCCTCACCCAAATCAGCAAACGTTAGCCAACTAGACACCCAAATTCCTCAACAGTTGCGACAGTTTGTGGCAGATTTAAGTCAGTTGGAAGTGCTGAAAGTGCGAACTACAGAAAGCGCTAATTTAGAAACTGCCAGCAGTTTAGCCAAACCCAACAAAATTGTCACTCGCCGCGAATACGCCCGCTGGTTAGTAGCAGCTAACAATCAGATTTATGCTAGCCGTCAAGCCAAACAAATTAGATTAGCAGTAGACTCTAGCGAACCAGCTTTTTCTGACGTACCCAAAACTGATCCCGATTTTTCAGCAATTCAAGGTTTAGCAGAAGCCGGTGTAATTCCGAGTTCGCTTTCTGGAGAAACTAAAGATGTGAAATTTCGCCCGGATGCACCTTTAACTCGCGAAACAATGATTCTCTGGAAAGTGCCTTTAGATAGTCGTCAAGTTTTGCCGACAGCTAACATTGACGGGGTGAAAGAAAAGTGGGGTTTTCAAGATGCTTCTAAGATTGATTCCCAGGCGTCGCGGGCAGTTTTAGCTGATTTTAACAATGGAGATTTGGCGAATATTCGCCGGGTTTTTGGTTTTACTACTCTGTTTCAGCCGAAGAAATCAGTCACTCGTGCCGAAGCAGCTGCTAGTTTGTGGTATTTTGGCGTTCAAGATCAGGGATTGTCTGCTAAAGATGCCCTGGAAGCAAAGTCTCAACCTGTTGAGTAGAGTTGTTTGGCGTGGTTAAAAGTTTTGAACACACCATCTAGTTAGCCAAAACAAAGAAACCGGGTTTTTTCTCTGTCGCCAAACCCGGTTTCTGCGTCCAAGACTGACGAAATTTTACCAAGTTTCGACATCGGCGTGCGATCGGCCACCACAAAAATTGCAGCTTGAGTTTCTAGGATTTCTGTGAATATGGCTGACCCAGAAACCGACTTTTATCTACGAAAATGCCCAATACAACGCGAGGCATATCCGCTGAAAAACCTTGTTTCTTTAATTCCTATGGGCGAGTCATCGTAAAAAATTATTCCATAAATTATACATCGGCTTTTCTGTCCTTGTGGCCTACCCTAGGGGATAGATTTTTTTTTAATCTTAATTTCTGTATCCTGGCATACAACCGCTGCATTTGGCGGGCAAATTTTCTACATATTTTAACTAATATCGTTTCCGGTTGTATCGGAATGATTTAACCGCAGAGGGCGCAGAGAACGCAGAGGGAGAGAATACAGAGAGGAATAATTCCGATGCTACCGGATTTGATATAACACTTTCTTCAAAACTCTCAGTAGGATTCCGGATGGCTTAGCGGCCTTAACGATAAATGAAAAACAGTGTTTGAGCTCTTGGAGAGCATTTTTTAATGTACGATATTACCTTATTTACCCCGCAAGACATGGCGAAATGCAGCTTAGTCCTGCGCCATTTAGGTAGAAATACTGCTAGTATGGAAGCCAGCAGCCAGAAGATTGTTAACTATATTTACCGACATTTTTGCGATTCGCAAACTGGAGAAAATACCTGTGCCTTAGTGCGTTTGTTCAAAACTCATCCCTACGGGGAATTAGAAGACTCATTGCAACAATCCGCGCGCCGCTTGATGAAGGGCAATTCCCCCGCCGCCGACATGAAATGTTGGACTCTGCTAGCAGCCGCAGGCACAGAACCTCAGTGGAATTCTCGGCACACAGCAGCAGAAAATACAGCTATTCCATTAGTTAGCACCAAATTAGTGGCTCAAATGCCGGCGATTTCGGAAATAATCCGGCAGTTTGGTTTAGACATTCCTACATTCCTCGGAATTGAGCGAGAAAGGTTCCTGCAATTAGAGCCCGCTGTATTAAATATTTTTCACGTATCAGAGGCAAAAGGCAGCCCCTTTATTCCTGAGCAAAATTCTTTAATTATCCCCTACCAAGTCAAGTCGGTATTGGGATTTGGGGGACTTCTGCCGTCAGGAAGTGTGTTTGCGGTAGTGATGTTCCTGAAAGTTAAAATTCCCCAAAGCACGGCTGAAATGTTTAAAGATTTGGCACTTAGTGTCAAAACTGCATTATCCATGCCCGAAAAAAAAAGTGTTTTTGACTATTCAGAAACTTCTAAAATTTTTGTTACTAATAACAATCTTGCCGAAACCCAATTACTTGAATATCAAGTGGCTAATCTGATTCAATTGCTGGACTTTTCAGAACAAGAAATGCTCAGACAAGCCGCTCGGTTTCAAGAGACAATTGACAATTTACAGCGCGAACTTGCTGAGTACAAAAATAAGGAAGAAGCTTTCAAAGTAAGCCAAAATTCATTTACAGGCATCCTCAATATTCCCAAAGATGCTATTGTGCGCGTAGAGGAAAATCAAGGAATGCAGCGTTTTAATCAAGGGGAAGAACAAATTTAAACCAAGCTCTGTGTTTAGGAATGAGAATTAAATAACTTCCACTCTTGAAAGTGGGATGGGCGTGCCCCCCCGCCCTTTTTGGGGGGGGGGG
>NZ_JAUBTV010000031.1:0-966 GCF_036705145.1 Microcoleus sp. B5-D4
ACGGGCGGGACGCCCATCCCACTTTCAAGAGTGGAAGTTATTTAATTCTCATTCCTTACGCTGTTGTGGGGAGTAGGGGTTGAGCAGGAACTCCCGCCATCAAGCTTAAATTTAAAGGCAAAATAGCTTATGGGGTAACAACCCAGAATATTTTTGGCCTAAACCGGGTTTTTTCCATAATTTCTCCACAAAAAAGGGAGAAAAGTCGTTTTCTTTTCCCCCAAGTTTTCCTTGTGCCTCAAGCGCGAGCTCAAAACTATTCCAGATTCGAGTCGGGGTAGTGATTGCGAATTTGTTCGGCTTCGGGACAATCGTCAGAAACTAGGGGTTCGCAGTTAGTTCGGGATACCGAAGCCAACTTCTGGGACACAGCTCCAATACTTTCGAGACGCACCATTTCTTCCCAGGAGCTGATTTCGTCTTCTTCGTCGGTTTCGTAGCGCAGCGTGACTAGATCCCCTTCAATATCTAGGATACGAGCGCGCTCTATCCAACGTTGCTGATCTCGAAGAAAAATAGAAACCTCACGACCATCACAACAGAGTTGATAGATTTTGCGCTGTAGCATTTGTCAGTTCTCCTGCGCAGTGTAACTTGCTTAAAATATGGTCTGTTTACCGTAACGTACTTTGGGTTTTACATCGGAAGGCACAGCCGTATGGACTGGCCAGTTTCACGTTTTCCGCAACTTTTGTACCGATGGGAGTTACCAAATTCGATTTTACCACCAAATCTATCTAGTACGCCATTTATCCAATTACAGGTTTTGCAGTCAGTGGCATCCCTCGTGAGAGGCATTTGCCAGCATAGATCGGAGCATTAGGACTTGACGACGGCACGCGATTAACAGCGACAATAACAACAGACTCTGCCTCAGATTTCTCGCTCTCTTATGCCTCAAGTCCCCCATAAACAAGAGTGTTTCGACGTTTGTTCGATCGCCCACTAACGCCGTCAAGGCTCAAT
>NZ_JAUBTV010000031.1:1066-74036 GCF_036705145.1 Microcoleus sp. B5-D4
CTCAAATCTCAAATCTCGAAACGAAAGCTCTAAAGCGACACTCAAACAGCGACAATAAAAACAGACTCTGCCTCAGATATCTCCCTCTTTTCTGCCTCAAGTCCCCCAGAAACAAGAGTGTTCGGAGGTTATTTCTAGCCCCCAGTACCCTCTGTGAACTCAATCTAAAATCTAAAATCTAAAATCTAAAATTTAAAATCGATCGCCCACTAACGCCGTCAAGGCTCAATCTCAAATCTCAAATCTCGAAACGAAAGCTCTAAAGCGACACTCAAACAGCGACAATAAAAACAGACTCTGCCTCAGAAATCTCCCTCTTTTCTGCCTCAAGTCCCCCATAAACCTTTTGTTGCGACGTTTGTTCGATCGTCCACTAACGCCGTCAAGGCTCAATCTCAAATCAAAAATCTAAAATCTAAAATCGATTGATCGGAGTGTGATAAAAATCACTGACAGCAGGCAGCCCCTAAATGTAGAAAATGGTGGCGGCCAACAACTAGCTTCAAAACGGGCAGCGGAACCTGTGGCGGTTAAGCTAAAAGAATTGCGGTTCCGTTCAAAACAAATTGGAGTCATCGCTCGTGCGTATTAAGGAGGCTAATTGATGGTGTACGCAGAAAATTGGTCGCAGCCGTCTATCTTGGAGCTAGCGCGATCGGGCAACTTTCAAGCCCTAAATTACTGGATTGACAGCTTGCTGCGGCCCGAAGGGATTTATGCCCGCGTCGAACAGGCTCAGGCCGGCTGCGTCCAAATCCTCGTAGAATTCCAGCGCGAATTTGCGCCAGATACTACATTACTCGGGAGCACTCTCCGGGAAGGCTTAGTCAAATTTATTTGCCACCAACTCTGGAGACTGAACTCGCCAGCAGTAGAAGGAGTGCGAATTCACGCGCGCTTGGCTGGGGATGCAGACATTCTCTGGAAACAGTCAGTGCGAATTGTGACTCCGGCAAACCGCCAGCGACGGCGTTACCGTTCCCTACCGGCCGTCGATTGGGTTAAATTTAAAACGTATCGTTCTCTGCTGCTAGTGGGATCGGCACTTGCCTCATTTATTTTAGGGTGTTGGGTCAGCTACCACGAAGCTGTGACCCTGCGGTCAGTAGCCCCAGTATCCGGGTACCAGCAAACTGGGGTAATGTCGGGGCCGCCTCCAAAACGTGCGGATACCGTGCAAGCGGCCTTAGAAGTGGTACCAGTAGTACAGCAAAAGCAAGTTGCTAATCCTTACGACCCAACAGTAACGCTGATGTTCGGAGGAAATGTGAATCTATCGGATGCGCTCGGAGCATCTGCTGCCAACGATCACCAATGGGCTTTCGCCAATATGGACGAGTACCGGCAAGCAGATGTGGCGATGGTTAACCTAGAAAACTCCCTGACTCGCTCTACATTGGGGTCTGGCAAAAAACAATTAAATTTTAAAGCCGATCCAGAATCGGTGAAAGTATTAACAGCCGGAGGAGTGGATATTGTCAATCTGGCAAATAGCCGCGTTATGGATTACGAGGAACCGGGGCTGGTGGAGACGATGAATACTCTAGATAATAGTGGGATTCAACACCTGGGAGCCGGCAGAGATATTAAAGAAGCGAGGCGTCCAGATATTATTGAAGTTAAGGGTCAGCGGATTGCCTACCTCGGTTATTACGATGCCGAGCTTCACGTCGCTGACCAAGGGAAAGCGGGCACTAACCCCCGCCGTAACAATCGCGTGGCCGAGGATATTCGAGCTCTTAGGGGTCAGGTAGACTGGATTATTGTTAATTACCACTGGGGAGTCGAATTGGCCGATTATCCGGGCGACTGGCAGATTGATTTGGCTCGGTTCACGATCGACCAAGGAGCTGATTTGGTAGTGGGACACCATCCCCAGGTACTGCAAGGTGCAGAAATTTACAAGGGCCGGCCCATAGTTTACTCGCTGGGTAATTTTATATTCGGCGGCAATGCTCGCAGGGATTACGATACCGCAGTCCTGAAAGTATCGCTCAAAGACAGGAATATGAAGGTAGAGTTTCTGCCTGTGGAGGTGAAAAATTTTCAGCCGAAGGTGGTGAAGGGATCCGCAGCCGATCGCATCCTCAAACGTGTCGAGCAAATTTCTAGTATTTTCGATCGACCGATGCAATCTTCTGTAGTTCTCGATGCCCTAGTTCAGCCAGGAGCGGCATCAAAAACTCCAAATTCGACCTTGCCAGGAGCAGCCAAGAGCGGTACATACCAGCCTGGGCGAGGTTCTGGGGCCAGCGACGGTGAAAGCACTCAGCAAGGCCCCGGACAACCCAAACCTACTTTGATTTTGCCGGCTTTGCCGGCTGCGCCCCAACAGCCGGACAACTCCTCATTTTTCCCGAACGGGACAGGGCCTGCAATTGAGTCAAATCCGCCTCCGAATCAAAATTTGCCGCCGCGCATCTACCCCACTCAACCTCAAAATCCCAGCCGGGAACCAGAGCCGTTTACAAAAGAGCCATTCATCAAAGAGCCGTTTATTTCGCCCCCATCTCCCAGTCAAGGAGCAGTGCCGAGTCCCCAAAGCTATCTTCCCCCGAATCGGGCTGTATCTTTTGAAGTCGCACTCAAAGAGCAGCCGGCCTCGGCGATCGTTCCAGCTACCACCAGCAACCGCTCCAAGCAGCGGATCGCCCTGCCTCCTATAGCTGGGAGCATTGGTTAGCCGGTGGGGGCCGGAGCGAGGATGCAGGGGGAGGATAGGGGCGGTAATGGGTGAACATCAACATACCAGCGACCAATTATTAACGATCGATTTACTGACAACCAATGATCAATGACCTACTACCGATGACAAATGTGTTTGCGATCGCGCTCAAGCAAAAGCAGTACAAAACCTATATCCTCTCCGACGAAACCGCTAACTCTACTCTAGAAGTTGTGCCGGAACGGGGCGGTATTGCCACTAGCTGGCTGGTTGAAGGCAAAGAAATCTTCTACTTGGACGCGGAACGGTTCGCCAATCCCGAGCTAACTGTACGTGGCGGGATTCCCATCCTGTTTCCCATCTGCAGCAATCTCCCCGACAATACTTACACCCACAAGGGAGTGGAGCGTAAGCTCAAACAGCACGGCTTTGCTCGAGACTTGCCTTGGACAATAGGCGAACAAGTTACGGAGGGTTGCGCCGCTATTACGCTGATTCTCGACAGCAGCGACAAGACGCTGGCTGTTTATCCCTTTGATTTCCAACTAGCCTTCACTTATCAGATTAAAGGCAATTCTTTGGAAATTTTTCAGCGATACACCAATCTGTCTGACGAACCCATGCCGTTTTCTAGTGGTTTGCATCCCTACTTTTTGGCTACGGACAAATCTAAGCTCCGCTTTGAGATTCCGGGGATGCAGTACAGAGATCAGAACACCCATTCCAAGGGTTACTTCACCGGGGTTTTTGACCCGACGCTGGATGAAATTGATGTTTCCTTTGACGAGCTCACTGGTCTGGCTGCTACTGTCACTGACGCGGCGAGCGGCTTGCGGCTCACCCTCAGTTACAACTCCAGCTATGGGAAGTTGGTTTTCTGGATGGTGAAGGGCAAGGATTTTTACTGTTTGGAACCTTGGACTGCTCCTCGAAATGCCCTCAACACTGGCGAACACTTGATTTATTTGCAGCCGGGAGCCACTTGCGAGATGCTGGTTCGCATGACTGCAAATTTTATTTAACAAAACACTTGCTATTTCAAATGAGGGGTGCTACTATTAGAAATTGTGTGCGGTAACAATGTTTTCGCGGGTCGCTAGCTCAGCGGTAGAGCATTCGGCTTTTAACCGATTGGTCTCGGGTTCAAATCCCGGGCGACCCATAAAAAATTTGTGAGTTAAGAATTTTGAGTTTTGAGCTGAATGCTCGGAACTCAAAATTTTGTTTGTTGAACTTTTTAGTAAATCTGGAAAGATAGTGCGCGATCGGTCGCAAATTGTCTTAATATTATCGTAAGAATTAAGCTTGTCCAAAATTCACTGCCCAAAAATCACAAATAATTAGGAGGAATATCTATGGCGCTTGTACCTATGCGATTGCTGCTCGACCACGCGGCTGAAAATGGTTACGGCCTACCGGCTTACAACGTCAACAACATGGAGCAAATCCAAGCGATCATGCGCGCTGCTGACGAAACCAACAGCCCCGTGATTCTGCAAGCTTCTCGCGGCGCTCGCTCCTACGCTGGCGAAAATTTCCTGCGCCACTTGATTTTGGCAGCAGTTGAAACCTATCCTCACATTCCCATTTCCATGCACCAAGACCACGGCAATGCCCCCGGCACTTGCTATTCTGCCATGCGCCAAGGTTTCACCAGCGTGATGATGGACGGTTCTCTGGAAGCGGATGCTAAGACTCCCGCTAGCTACGAGTACAATGTTCAAGTTACTCGCGATGTGGTGAATGTTGCTCATTCGATCGGCGTTAGCGTTGAAGGCGAACTGGGTTGCTTGGGTTCTCTGGAAACAGGGATGGGCGAAGCAGAAGATGGCCACGGTTTTGAAGGTGCGCTTTCTCACGATCAGTTGCTGACAGATCCTGAACAAGCTGTGGATTTCGTTGAGCAAACCGGCGTTGATGCTCTAGCAGTCGCCATTGGCACTTCTCACGGCGCTTACAAGTTCACTCGCAAGCCGACTGGCGAAATTTTGGCAATCAGCCGCATTGAAGAAATTCACCGCCGCTTGCCGAATACTCACTTGGTAATGCACGGTTCATCTTCTGTGCCCCAAGAATTGTTGGAAATCATCAACAGCAACGGTGGCAAAATCCGCGAAACCTACGGCGTACCTGTGGAAGAAATCCAAAAGGGCATCAAGTGCGGCGTTCGCAAGATCAATATCGATACTGACAACCGTTTGGCGATTACTGCTGCGGTGCGCGAAGCTTTGTTTGCGAAGCCCGACGAGTTTGACCCCCGCCACTTCTTGAAGCCGTCGATCAAGTATATGCAGAAGGTTTGTAGCGATCGTTATAATTCTTTCGGTTGCGCCGGTCACGGTACAAAGATTAAGCAAGTGTCTTTGGACGATTTTGCAGCTAAGTATGCTAAGGGCGAATTGAGCGCTCCTAAGAAGGCTGTAGCTGTTTAAGAATTTTAGGTTTTAGATTTTAGATTTGTCTGAAGTCTAAAGTTAGGATTGCCGGGTAGCTGTGGAGTTGCCCGGTTTTTGTTTTTGGACAGAAACCCATACTTTTGCTTATACTAATTCTCAAAAGTCATGCAACAGTAGCTGTAGGGTGCGTCGCCACCCTTAAATCCTAAAAAAGAGCGACAATCTCAAAGCGACGCACCTTACCTGATAGTTCAGGAAACAAACCTAACACTCATGATTGTTGCTTTCTGGAGGCGAGAATTGGTATTACAATGAAGCTAATTTTCCTGGGAAATTCAACGGTTTGAATCAAAGGTGAACGAATGGCAAAGGTTATTGCAGTTACAGAAGCTATTAAAAGCCAAGAGGAGGCTGAATCAAGGTTGAATTTGAGCCGAAATGAGGATGAGGCTTTTTTTACAGAGTGGCAAACCCAATTGCCAAGTCTCAGCGATTCTGAACAGACTGCTTTGGATACGCTACGACGCAGATTGCTATATCATAGATCCGATGGAGAATTGTTAGAAGGGGCAGTGACTTTGCTGGTGGCATCACCTTTGTTAGAACTGGCGGGATTCTACGATCCACCTTTCAGGATGAAGGCTGAAGCTGCTATCGAAATTGCGATCGATGATGGGGAAGAAACCCTGCGCGGACGAATTGATATTTTGATTTTGCCTTGGCAGCTTTGGGTAATGGTTTTGGAGTGTAAGAAGACTACGATTTCGACGCGATCGGCATTACCCCAAGCATTAGCATACATGATGGCAAATCCTGATTTGGATAAACCGAGATTTGGTATGTTGACGAATGGCGATGGTGTGTTGTTTGTGAAACTCAGGGCTCAACCTACAGCCGAATACGGGTTATCGCGGGCATTTTCGATTTATACTGTACGAAGTGAATTGCGATCGGCTTTTCAAGTCTTGAAGCATTTAGGCCAAGGCATCACTGCCGTTTAATACCAATTCTCGCCTCCAGAAAGCAACAATGATGAGTGTTGGCTTTGTTTCCTGAAAGACTGTATGCACCGGTGCGTCGCTGGGAGATTGTCGCTATGATTGAGGATTTTTGAGAGCGACGCACCCTACAGCTACTGTTGCATGAGTGTTGAGAATTACTATAAGTTAAGGGGAAGGGCGCACAACACGAATTAGTTTACCTTGCAAAGATTCTTCTGCTGTAATAGCCGCGTTGATTCGGTTAGCCAGCGCTTCCCAATTGCGATCGTTCGTACAGGCGATAATGCCAGCATGAAGGGGCTGTATGCGGTGCAGCCGAAAGAAATCACGGTTTTCGGTAATGACGACCGGTTTTTCGCTAGTAGCAAAAGCTAAAACATCCGAGTCAGGAATTTTCTGATTCGCTCTGCCTGCTTCTTGAACAGTCAAAACATCATGTCCTAAAGCTCTCAGTAATTCTACAACAGGATAGGGGTATTGCTCATCGGCATAGAGACGTGCCATCTGCTACAAATCCTCGTCCATCACTTCATTGTTTTCCCGAATTTCTGTTTCAATTTCATCGGGAAAGGCTTCAGCATAAGCCCAAGCGTTAGCAATATCAGTCGCAGATAGCGATAGATAGCTTGTGAGTAAATCAGCTTCGCTGTAGCCAATGCGACGAGCTTCTACAAGTCCCCAAACGGTGATGCGAGTTCCAGCTATGCACGCACTCCCGCCACAAACATCAGGCGTTTTTTCAATACCGCGCCAAGGAGTAATTTTACCTTGAGATAGGAGTTGAACGACTTGAGCTTTTTCGTCGTCAGAGAGTGCCAGCAGTTGAGGCTCTAATTCTTTTAGCGTCATGGCAAACAATGGAATTGCGACTACCGATCATTCTATCGAACCGATCGCCCCATTTACCCGATCGCCCATTGCCACTTCTAGTAATTTGGGTGAAGCGCGGGGAATGCAAGCAACGGTTGTATCAATTACACTGCACGGGCGATCGCCCTCCCCATACGCTTGCTTGCACAACTCAAGCTTTGAAATGTTCTCTGGTACTATAACGCAGCAGATGATCCAGGTTATTTGTCAAGTTTTTTTCCACAAAAACTTGACAATTTAGAAAGTGGTGAGAATAATGGGATTAAAAGCCTGACCTGGGATTCAAGAGATGAAAAGGAGTCAAGTCAACACAGCAGAGTTAATTCGCAGACAGATTGAGGAACGGGGAGAAGGCTATTGGCGGCACTCTGACTTTTCTAACCTGCCGTCAACTGCGGTCAGCAAAGCACTTTCCCGAATGGCGGAAAACGGAATTTTGGAGCGAGTCAGCAAAGGACTATACTATCGATCGCGCCCGACTCGATTTGGTCGCAGTCGTCCCTCTCCAAGCGATATCCAAAAACTGCTGACAAAACAGAACTTGCATCCGGCTGGACTGAGTGCGGCTAATTTATTGGGGTTTACCACTCAAAACGCAATTCAAGGTGAATTTGCTACCTCAGCGAACAGTGTCCCCCGCACTATAATTGGTTCTCGCGCCCGACTCCACACTCGCAGACCTGAAACTTGGAATCGCTTAGAAGCAACTGATGCAGCAATGCTTGATTTTTTAAGGTCTAGGGGTAAGTTGAGCGAGTTGTCTCTGACGGAGACGAAGCAAAGGTTGCTAGACTATTTTCGAGAAGGATCTCGCTTTGAACGTTTGCTTGCAGTTGCAGATGCGGAACCGCCGCGAGTACGAGCTATGCTGGGTGCGATCGGACAGGAGCTCAGAAAGAGTCCTAAAGAGCTAGAAAAACTCCGAAAAAGCCTAAATCCAGTCTCTCGGTTTGATTTTGGTAAATTCAGCAATCTGAGTTATGCCAAGGAGTGGCAAGCCGAGTGAAAATGTTTGAACATCCTGATTTCCGCGATGCTGTCATCGCAGCTAGGGAACATTTCGATCGCTTTGGACTCACCGAACAATTCATCGAGAAAGATTACTATGTCACTGAGGCGCTGCGAATTGTGGCCAATCAGTGGCGTACTCAAGTCATTTTTAAAGGCGGAACCAGCCTCTCGAAGGGGTGGAGACTGATAGAACGATTCTCGGAGGATATCGATCTGTTTTTGAACAAACAGGCATTCGTTCCTCCCCTTGGTGCAAACAGAATTGATAAAGAATTAGCAGCAATCGAAAGTGCTGTGGGAGAGCATCCTGCTTTGACCAAGAAAATGGGATACAAGCCCCTTCTTCAGTGGCCGGCTTTAATTAAGAATTGTGAGTAATCGCATTTGCGTTTAGCCAAACTTCTATAATTAGGATAGGAAGGACAGAGCAAATGTTTAACTTAACCTACGAATTTAAACTGAAACCAACAGCGGTGCAAACAGCCATCTTTGAAGATTGGCTAGAGCAATGCCGTCGCGTCTACAATTACGCGCTAGCTGAACGCAAACATTGGTTTCAATCTCGTAGCTGTCAAGTTAACGCTTGCTCTATCCGTTCTGAATTCATCATCCCTGCGGAAACAAAGCGACCGACTTACGCAAGTCAGTGCAAAAACTTAACCGCAGCCAGGGCAAACATTCCTGCTCTCGGTGCGGTTCAAGTCCACGTCTTGCAGCAAACATTGCGAAGGCTTGAGAAAGCATTTGTCAGTATGTGGGAACAGAAACACGGATTTCCGCGCTTTAAAAAAATTGGTGGAATGCGTTCTTTTGTGTTTCCAGAAATGGGCGTCAATCCAGTTCAAGGCGAGAGGGTGAAACTACCCAAGATTGGTTGGGTGAAATTCCATCAATCGCGTCCCATTCCTGATGGTGCAACAATCAAGCAAGCTCGAATTGTCAAGAAAGCTAGCGGTTGGTATGTAATGCTAACCCTGCAATGGGACGTTTCTGTACCGACGGTTATGCCTCACGGCGAAGCTTTGGGTATTGACGTTGGTCTAACTAATTTCATAGCGACTTCCAACGGTCTTCTAGTAAAGCGCCAAAAGTTTTTCGTTGACGCTGAACGCAAGCTTAAATTGCTGCAACAGCGCGTCAGTCGAAAGAAGTTAGGCTCGAATAACCGAAAAAAAGCTCAGAAGAAAGTTGCCAAGCTGCACGAATATATAGCCAACTGTCGCTCATACTGGCACTGGAAACTGGCACACCAACTTTGCGAAGATGCAGGAATGATATTTGTTGAAGATTTGAACTTGATTGGTTTGTCTAGAGCAATGCTCGGTAAGCACTGTTTAGATGCTAGTTGGGGGCAATTCTTTACTATCTTGCAGCAAACCTGTTTTAAGCATGGTGTGTGTTTTCAGAAAGTAAGTGCTCATAAAACAAGTCAAATTTGTCCTAATTGTGGTGTGGAGACAGGCAAGAAAGAACTGTCGGAGCGAACCCATTCTTGTTCTAGCTGTGGGTATACAACAGACAGAGATGTTGCAGCAGCACAAGTAGTTTTAATTAGAGGGCTTGCAGCCGTAGGGCATACGGTCAAGATGCTTGGTGAGGGTAAATTCGTTGGAATCCCTGTGAACCAAGAATCCTCGTACCTTTAGGTCGAGGAGTGTCAAGCTAGAACCTGATTCGTCCAAGCGGAAGCGGGGGGTTTTTCGCAACAGCTATTTCAGCTACACTCAGCAATTTTCGGGCAATCAGGCGATCGCTAATCGTGTATTCTTAGAAATGGGAACTCGCAGCGGCACTTATCCTACGCAGACTGTACAACTGTCTTCTTATGTGGCTGAATTTCTGCGTAAAATTGGGCAGAGTCTTGATACTGAAGATGAATTGCCTTTCTCTATGCTATTGCTGGACTTTCGGCGCACCTTTGTTGAGAAGCTGTTTGCAATTCACTCTAAAGTAGTGAAGATTCAGCAGGATGGGCAATCAATTGGGACATACGCCAGACATTATTATGACCTGTTTTGTTTAGCTCAAAAGTCCGAAGTGCGCCAAATGTTCCAAACTGATGAATACAGCCAGATTAAAGAGGATTGCGATCGCATTAGCCGCGAACACTTCCCAGATTATCAGCCGCCGTCAGCGATGAATTTTTCCAACAGTTCGGCTCTCTTCCCAACAGGAGAACTGCGTCAAACTATTGCTAGAGAATACGAACAGCAGTGCGGTAGACTCTGCTATGGAAATTATCCATCATGGGGGGAAATTGAAGCTTGTTTTGAAGAATTTCGCGATCGGCTTTGACTGTTGAGCCTGAAGCATATCGTTGGTTATAACTGAGATATTGCACCATTCTCAATTAGCCGTAGGGGCGGGTTCGCCAACAGCCTTAAAGCTTGCAAATAGGTTCTATAAACCCGCCCGACCCCACGAAAAATCCTCTTATTGATATTGCTGCAAGATGCCAGTTATAACCCAATACGGTTCAGTTAAGCTCGATCCCCCCTAGCCTAGGGCGGGCACTCTTGACACCGCCCCTACGAAGGGGAGTAAGCTGTTCGGCATTTAAAGGACTTGCGTAAGGTGCGTCAGCATCTAAGGTTTTCCGTTTCAGCGTAAGGGTTCGCGAATGACGCACCCTACTAGCCTCGTTACTGGTTTAAATGCTCCACAGCTTAGGGGGTGGGACAAGAAATTACTCTTGCGTCCCCCAACAATCAGGGGGATTTAGGGGGATCTCGCCCGGAATAAATAGTTATAACCCAAGCGTATTGGGTTATAACCCTTTGATATATTCCCTGATTACTGGCGGCAGAGTGTAAAAATTTGCTTGTTGTTCAATCAAGCAGCGCCGCGATAGAGATTGCAGCGCATTTAGCAAATCTGAAGCCGGAATTATGTCATTTTCTAGCAATTTTGCCCGGTTGATTGGCTGGCTTTCTTTCGCTAACAAGGAGATTACTTGTGTTTCTAGTTCCGATAGGCGATCGAACTGCTGCTGTAAAATATCTTTCAAATCTTCCGGCAACAATATGGTATCATTTGGTAATAACTCGGTCACGCCTCCTCCCAAGTCTTGAATCAGATTCGCCACGCTTTTTAACCATAAGGGATTGGCTTGGTAACGATGAATGAAAGTTTCACTGTTGTCGCTTTCTTCTAACCCATAATCTCTGAGTATTTCCCGTGCGGCGGCGATGTCTAAACCTTGGAGTTGTAAGGTGCGAATAGAAGTATTTTGGCTTTTAACTTGAGTCACTTCTCTGGGTTGTTCCCAACCGATTAACAGAAAGCAGCTTTGATGGGATAATTTTTCTATTTGTTTGAATAAAGAGCGATATTCTTCGGATTCTGGTTTATATTTTCCTGCCAATTCTCCGCTACAGAAAAGGTTGTGAACGTCATCTAAGACGATTAAACAGCGATGGTTTTGTAAATACTTAATCAGCGGTAAGCGTTTCTGGTTTATTGGGGATGAATATTCTTTTTCGGAATTGGAAAAAAGCTGTGTTAGGTTAGATTGAAATTTTTCTAGGGTGGGGAATTCCTCTAGAGTGTACCAAACTGCGTACTCAAACTCGTCTTTAATTTGTTGTACGAGTTGTACTGCTAGGGTGGTTTTGCCGATACCGCTGATGCCGGTGAGGGTGATGAGGCGACAGCGTTGTTGTAGAATCCAGGTGGTGAGGGTTTGGAGTTCGGGAGTGCGATCGAAGAAATCGCCTAATTCTGGCATATGGCTTAAATCTTGATGTGAGGTTTCTTGATTTGGTGGGCGTGAGTTCGGTATGTTTGGCGGATGTCTGGCTTCTCCACAGGTGTTAAAACTACTAATTGCTACAACGTCTTTTGCAAAATTGGAAACATTTGAAACTTGCCACCTCTGCATTGCCGAGCAAAAATTCTTTTTATTGACATCTTCCCCTAATTCTTCTGAAAGAATCCGCCATAATTCCGAACCCGCATTCCTAGCGCTACTTTCAGAACAGTCAAAATCTTTGGCTATGTGCTTGTATGTCTCGCGTTCTAGAGTTCCCCGCAGTACCGCCTCTTGTAAATCATCAAGGTGTTGACCCGTTTTCTCGAAGACTATGCGATCGGCGAGTTTTAACGCTTCTTTTAGGTTCATCGGTTTAGGTAGACACCAGAATTTTGTGTATTATAGCTCACATTTCCGGCTTTTTAGTACATTTTTGGACAAAAATAGATTCAGTAGAATGAAAGTGTCGGCAAAATTGAACATTTTTTTATTAAAATACTTCGGATTTCTCAGAACTAGAGGAGAAGTAGTAAATAGTTAATTTAGGGATTAAACGCTTGCACTTTTCTATCTTATATAGAGGAAAGCCCGCGTAATAAAGGTTGAAAAAAACATGAATAATAGGGATTCGGTTGTCGCTTTTTGCTTGAGTATTGTCAGTATTTACTTAATTGGTGCTGTTCAGCTCATCTTGTGGATATTTTCTTCTAAATATTTAAATCAGGAAGCTGCTGTAGCTGTGACACTTTTCATATTGAGTCCAGTTGGAGCGTTGTTATTTGAGCCTATCAGAAAAAAATTGGAGGTTTCGATTGATGACTTATTCACCAGCGCATACATCGACAAATCAATTTATAGGATTTTAATTTTTGGTCGAGCGGGAAGTGGTAAAACTACATTTATAAAAACTGCTTTTACACTTGCAGATACCGATATAAATATGCGGTCTACTCAGAATTTTAAGTCTTATCAATTTAGGAGTTTATTACAAGGAATCGATGGGGAAAGCACTAAGGTGGCAATAGCCGACTACAAAGGGCAAGATCTCCTCCAGGTAATACTTAATGCTCCGCAAGATTTTTTTGGCGCTCCAGGCAGTCGTGTACTTAATGCGATTATATTCATTGTAGATCTTGTGCCTAGAAAGAGTGACAGATTTGGCAACCCTTTCAATGATGAAGATATGCTTGAGTGGCTTAGGAGCGGAAATATGTTAGATATAATCAGAGCAAGAGTTAAAGAACACCACGAATACATTAATGAAGCATCCTTACAATTACTCTTTGGCAGCTTACATAGCCAAAATTTGAAAACAGTTATATTTGTGATCAACAAAATAGATTTGATTGACAGATTAATTGATAACGGATATTTAAATATCAGCAATTTTTCAAATGGTAGAGAGTATGCCAAGCATCTTTTTAAAGGGATGATTGAAAATGTTTTTGGAGTTTGTCAGGCATTAGGTATAGAATATTTATCTAACAGGGATTCTTTGGTTTTTATAGTCAGTACAAGAAGTAGGGATGAGTTGAACCCAATCCTCCGTCTGTTAGGAACAAGGAGTTAAATATGTCTGAAAAGCAGCCGAAATATAGCGATCCTGAAGATGGGATGGACTATCGAGTTATTAGGTCTTATGGACGTGCAACTGGAACCCCTATACGCAAATCCTTTGTTTATGCCTTAGTTCTTGTTATAGTTCTATTTTTAATAACAAGATGTGACGGAGGACAAGCTAGTGATTTAGAAACAAAGGTAACTAACTTAGAATCCAAGGTAACTAACTTAGAATCCAAGGTAACTAACTTAGAAACAAAGGTAACTAACTTAGAAACAAAGGTAACTAACTTAGAAACAAAGGAAAACAAAGGAGAATCTCAGAAAAGCAAAGGAGAATCTCATAAAAATAACGCAGAATCTCAGCCCTAGTGATGATTCTACAAAGAGCGATCGCCCGAACACGCATCAAGAGTGATCGCCCTTTCTTGTTTCTGATGATCGATCACCTAAAATGAAAGAGCGATCGCCCACCAAGCATATTCTATTAACCCTCGTGTTACTCAACCTCTTTTTCCACTGGCACTCTGAGCCATTTTCACCATTTCAAAGTGCGATGGTTGCACGCAGGGTGTGAAGCGTAGCTATCCCATAGGGAATCGCCCCAGCAAAAGAAAGGCCGATCGCCATTAAAACACGAGTTTAAAGGCTAAAATAAATGTATGTAATCTTAAACAAGCGATATGCCTCTCAGCGAGCTTTTACCCACCATCGATCAATTATCTCATCAAGATAAACTGCGACTCATTCACTTTCTCCTACTTGCAGTTGCCAAGGAACAAGGATGCAGCCTAGAACCTGCTGAAGATACTAATTCAGAAAATGTACTTTTGAATCAACTAGCATCAACGAGTGCAGTTGTATGGTCTCCACAGGCCGATCGAGAATCAGTTCAAGCATTATCAGAACTTCTACTTGCTGCCCAAGAATCAGCTCATGCTTAATAGTCAGCGATTTCCATTTATAGAGCGAATTGATAGCCTTGGGCGATCGAGTATCATGCCATATTTGCCAATCACTCTCTCCAACGGCAGCAACTCCGTAGAAGTGATGGCATTGTTGGATACGGGTGCAAGTGTCAACGTTTTGCCTTATCAGATTGGTCTACAACTAGGGGCAACATGGGAACAGCAAACCGTTCCTATTCAATTGAGTGGGAATTTGGCTCACAGTGAGGCGCGGGGATTGGTGCTTTCGGCTACAGTTGCTCAGTTTTCGTCGCTCTTGCTGGCATTCGCTTGGACTCGTTCGACAGATGCACCCGTAATCCTTGGACACCTCAACTTTTTCTCGGAGTTTAATGTCTGTTTTTTTCGTCACGAGTTAGCTTTTGAGCTTTACCCAAGAGAAAAATGAATTGTTTAACCAATATGCGATCGCCCTTTCTTGTTTCTGATGACCGATCGCCTAAAATGAAAGAGCGATCGCCCTTCCCTAATTCACAGCCAACAAACCCGACATATTCAGCACTTTTTCCGAGCAAATCCTTCCCTCTTCGCCAACTCTCATTCGTTGTGTCGCATCCTCCCAAATCCTTGCCCAAGAATACTGCCAGCAAGCTAACTGAATCTGCAACTCAACTAACTCAGCAGCTATTTCTATCTCTGCATCTTGAGCAGTCCATTCAATAAACAGCTTACTTTCTTGCAGCAGACTTTCAATTATTTCGCCATTAGCTGCATTTTGACAGCGAGATTTAATTCGTGCCAAATCCCATGCTAAATTTCCCAAACGAATGGGTAGATCATCTCGCAAATAGCGTTCCTTTAGAGCATTCCAATCTCTCATAATCCTCCTAATAACTGTATGACGAGCGAGTTACATCTATTGCTGAAAGGATGACCTCAATAAACTTCGTCATGGCTACCAATATCAATCAGAAGGATCTCTTCAACATCTGAATCAGAATATTTTTTGAAATTGAAGACTATTCGACAGTCGTACTCTACAGTACAAGCCCAAGCACCAGATAGTTTACCTTTCAGCTTGTGGGTCTTAAGTGAGGGATGAAATGGATCATTTGCCAATAGTTCTAGTCGCTCAGCTATTTTTTCCTCCATTTCAGGTTCTTGGCGGATTAAGGATTTGAAAGCTCGTTTGAACGAAGAGGCTAAGACAAGACTTCTCATCTTTTTAATTCTGCCATGATATCATTTACTGTGCCTCGGAATACTTGTTCATGCGAATACTCTTCATCGGCACGAACAATATTAAGAGCGATCTCATCTCTCCGTTTTTCCCTAAGTCGTCGTCCGATCAAATCGATGAGAGTGATCTGTTCGTCATCAGACATTTCTTCGACTAACTCTATAATGGCATCAAAGCTATAGGTTTTCATGGTTCTAAGCTTCGTAAGTCTACAATTATCAGTATAACAAATCACTGCACCCAAGCGATCGCCCCTCACACCAAATACCAAACACTGCGATTATTCTACGGAGTGCGATGATTGAGTTAAACAAAAGATCGATCGCCCTATGGGCAAACATTTCTGCTAAAGTATAGCGCGTACTTAAATCAAACAGCCTACACTTGTGGAAAGAATTCCAAACGAGGCCTTAGTAGTTCGTGGCGGTCGCAATCGCCCAGAAGATATTAAACGCAGCACGGCAACTCACCCCAGCGGCATCACGGGAATTTCTGTAGAATGTGGAGTAGGATTATCTGTAGCAGAGTTAGCAGCAACAATCCCTCATGGACAAGTTGGTGTGACGACAGTAGGCGAGGTTCGATCGTCCGATGGAGATGTCATCCGTACTTCTGGCCGAAGCCCAAATCATGCAACATTAACTGGCTTAACACCAGAACAAGCAAGTCTGCTGCTGACACCAACGATTCCTAATCCATCACAACAATCATAGTGAGTTGAGCAAAAATATGAAATATCCCAGAATCTTTGCCGACTTTCATAATGCGGATGAACAAGGTCGCCTTCGCCTAAATTGCGTTGGTACTATTGAAGATTTGAGTCGCCAAAATATTAAGTTAGAAGATGGCAAATTTTTAGCCTTGTATGACGAAGAGTTAGAAGTCGATGGCGTAGTGCAATATTCCGAAGAGGAAAGTCTTTGGGTTGCAGTAATTGATTGGAAGCAAATTAGGCAAGTAGAGGATATGCTTGTTCAAGCAACAGTCTAGTGCGATCGCTGGCTAAATGCAGGTATCAAGTAAAAGTTTCATTCCAAAACTTCCCATAGTTCGGCGACAGGAGCAATTAAATCTCCTAATATTTCACCGCTTCCTTTCATTGTGCCAAACAGGGGGCGTGGGGTTTGGGTAGTGGCAGGATAGATAATCACTAATGGTTTCCCTTCATGGATGATGGTGAGGGGGGTTTTGGTACGTTCCCTTAAACCTTCTGCTTCTTCCTTCGCGTCCTTTGCGTCTTCGCGGTTCGTTTCTAACGCAAATACTCAATCCAAGCCGGCAAAACCTCCGGCGAACCGTACCACTTCCCCGGAGAACGAGGCGAATGCCAAACCCCCTCCAACACCAGATTTTCGGCCCCGTCCAAAACAGCAGCTTCCACCGGCGTAATTCCATCTCCCCAAGTTTCGCCTTTCCCCACAGTCAATTCATAACTTTTGTAAGCCAGCCAAGTCCCAAAACCGCGCTTGCCAAAAACAGCCTTCCCAGCAGCGCACACGTAGCGCACCTGGGGGTGAAAAGCCCCCGGATAGTGAATTTTGACAAAATCTAGATTTTTGCGCGTCCAGCGCTCTTGAGAGACGTGCGGCGTGCCTAAAGTGATTAAAGTATTCACATAAGGGTGAGCTTCCCACAAACCCGCATCCTCAAGCACGTCGCCGTGAATCGTGTAAGGCTTTTCGCCCAAATAGATGCGAGAAATCCAGCCGCCGGCGGAATGACCGACGAGATTGATCTGGGGAACGCCGTATTGCTGTAACATTTGTTTGACCGTGCGATCGAGCTGTCGCAAAATTGGCACCATCGACCGCCCGCCAAAAGTCGGCAACCAATCTCCCTTGCCCAGAGGCACTGTTACTGTTGGGAAACCTCGATCGACCAGAGACTTTTCTAATTCCCGATAGTCGGAAGCAGCAGCAAAATATCCTGGTAAAATCACGGTTGGTAATGGCATGGTCAATTTTAGATTTTAGATTTTAGATTTTAGATTTTGCGGTCGGAGTGCTACGATCTGTTTTTCAAGTTAAAAGACACTTGCCAAAGCATCCTTTGGATTGCTAACATCTGCCGCTCGTTTAACCTTTTGCTTAGGGAATATCTACTTCTATGGCTCGCGAGCCGATTCAAACATGGTATTTTACCCTAGTTGTCGTTCACTTAGAAGACCGTTTTCTACTGGTACAAGAGCGCAAGTACGAGCAGCAGTGGTATCTCCCAGCAGGGCGAGTGGAAAAAGGGGAGACTTTGCTCGAAGCTGCTATGCGTAATACCTTTGAGGAAGCAGGCATTTCCATCATCGTTGAGGGAATTCTCCGGGTAGAGCACACAGTGATGCCTAGGGGTAATGTGCGCCTCCGAGTCATTTTTGTGGCTCGTCCACAAGATAAGACCCCGCCCAAGAGTAAGCCGGATGAGCATACTTTGTGCGCGGGCTGGTATTCTCTCAAGGAATTAGACCAGTTGTCGTTGCGGGGAGAGGAAGTTCGAGAAATGTTTCAATATATGGCCAGCGGCGCTCCAATTTATCCCATCGACTTACTCACCATCGAGGGAGCTCCTTTTAAAAATTACCGCTATCGCTGGTGAATCCATAGATTTTGGATTTTGGATTTTGGATTTTCGATTTGAGACTTCGGCGTGAGTGCGATCGCCCTTACGATTTTAGATTTACTTGCAGCGCAGTGAATCAGGGAGCAGGAACTTTAATTTACAATTTGTAGAATCGACCCTGACGCTAGTGTCGGGGGCTTGTACTCATTTTGGGGCGGGGCTACCGAGGGACTGCGGGCTGGGCTGACAGCCACTCGATCAGTTTTTTGATGGCGTAACCGAATTGGAAACGCCGATCCATCGAACTTGTCGATCGTGTTTAATAAATTTGGTTCAGTTTCGGGCCCATGAATTTTCATCAAGGTCGATCGGGCAACTTCGAGGGCGATCGTGCTAAAATTATACCTTTGAATTCCCAACCTCTCCTCATTAAAACGAATTTACACTCAATCACAACCACAACAATATAAATTACCAATCCCCCAATCACTCAATCTCGCAATCCCCCAATCTAAAATCTAAAATCTAAAATCTAAAATTTAAATGACTGACTCTTCCTCCCTAGCCAACACCCTTTCGGAACCGCTGCGCCAGCCTTTTTGGTGGGCAGCCCTAGCTTCTGTGGGCCTGCACGGAGTCCTCGGAGCAACCGCCCCAACGCTCTCAAACATACTTTATGGTGGAAATTCCTCAAAAAATATCCCCGGTTCTGTCGGCTTAGTAGAACTAACTCCAGCAGAAGCCGGCCGCCTGCCACAAACCATACCACCGAAACCGTCTAATACGCGATTTACGCCATTTTCGATCGCACCAGTTCCCCTTCGGCCAGCGCCCAAGTTAGCCCCGCCCTTGCCCCCCCCACCTGATACCATCAACTTGCCCGCCATGCCGCCGGGAATGCCCCCTCCTGGATTCTTTTCCCCTCTCCCTCCTTCCCCTCTCCCGCCCTTCACGGCCCCAACAGCCCCGCCACCTCCCAAAACTCCATCCCCAACAGTCAGAGCCCCCTCCCAGCCAATACCCACTTTCGTCCCACCCGTACCTCCCAGCGGTTTTCTTTTCCCGCCCTTACCTGGTAATTTCGATCGCAATATCCCGCCACCACCATCGTTGACAGAAGCGCCCCAGCTTCCCGGCGGCGGCTCGGAAGACGAAGCAGAGGCGCTCAAAAGGATTATATCCAGTAGAGGCGGACTGCCACTATTTCCAGACGGAGCTCCAGTCTTTACCCCGGAATTCCCAATTGGCAGGAATGTGGGACCCGATGGAGTACCAAAATTGACTCAAAAAGATCCCAATAAAAGGAATCTCATCGCAGAAACTCCCGAAGAAAGAATCAGGAGGGCACAATTTGACCAGGGACAGCGACAGCTAGAACAGCAGGGAGTTCCCGGTTCAAACTTACCCACCGACAGAGAGACACTGCTGGCGGCTGGAGAGACCTATGTTGCTTTGTTTGAGAAATTCAAAAAGGCTTATCCTGACTTGGAAACGACGGGCCCGACTCCTGTGCCTGTGCCTTATCCCGTAACAGCTTGCTCACAAAAACTCCAAGGAAGAGCAGTTTTTGGAGCAGTTGTCAGCCCTCAAGGCTTGCTCAAGGCCGAGCCACAGCCGATCGTCCCCACGGGTTACGGTATTCTCGATAATGCGGCTAAAATTGCGATTATTAGCCCTTCTCTAACATTTGAAGCAGCCAGCACGCACAAGCTTTACCAACTGACTGTCGAGTTTAAGTACGACGAAAAAGTTTGTAGTGGCATTCCTCTCACCCCAACCAGGCCCAACCCACCAGGCCAGCCGCAGCCCGCGCCCGCGCCGACAGCGCCCAGCAGACCAACAGGCCAGCCGCCCTCCCCAGCGCCTACAGAAGTGAAGCCGCAGTTTGAGAAGCCGCCGGCCCCCTCAAACAAACCGCAGCCAGGGGCCCAACCGTCGCCGTCGGCACCCAAGCCCACGGCTCAACCGTCGCCCTCGCCTGAACAGAAACCAGCAGCGGAACAGTCGCCTTCTCCTCAACCGCAACCCGCCGAAGAGTCCCCGCAGCCCGAAGCTGCACCATCTCCCGCCGCCGAAGAGTCCCCGCAGCCGGAAGCTGCGCCATCTCCTGTCCCGGAAGTGTCGCCCTCGCCTGAAGCTGCGCCTTCTCCCGCCCCGGAAGTGTCACCCTCGCCGGAAGCTGCGCCTTCTCCGGCCCCGGAAGTGTCGCCATCTCCGGCCCCGGAAGTGTCGCCGGAAGCTGCGCCATCTCCTGCTGCTACGGAAAATTAATTGGGCATCCGTAATTGGGCATCCGTAATTGGCAATCGGATATGGGAATAGGTAATATCCAATCTGCTTGCTTCAATATTGTGAGTTAGTAGTTAGTAGGGTGCCTCAGCTTGAATATTTGTTGCTTATCCAACTAATTTCAACTTGCTAAGGCACCCTACTTTATCCACTAAGAATAAAGTAGTTTTTCGTCTGCCTGACCAGGCTTTGGATGATTGAAGTTTTGACTACAAAGCTAATTACCTATTCCCCTTAACCTCTCAATTGTATTGAACTTTATACATTTGAAATAAGTCGCCGCTTTGCTTTTTTACTACCTTAGCGCCAGCAGCTTTTATCATTTTTTCCCAATCTTCTATTGTCTCTAAAAATACTTCCCCGGCTCTATAAGTTTCCAAAATTGCCCAATCTTCGGCTAAAGGAGCATTGGGGTTGAGGACATCAAAAACAAAATGACCGCCCGGTTTTAGTACCCGCTTTACTTCTCCCATCACAATACTCCAATAGTCTATGGGATAGTAACAGCTAAAGCCTGTAGCGAGGCATAAATCGAACTGAGCCTCCTCGTAATTTAACTGGTGAGCGGGGGCCCATTCTACGCCTTTGAACAGCTTAGAATTGAGCTGAGGGCCGCGAGCGTTTAAGGCGTCTCGCGCGGCGCTGCTGATTTCTTGACCGTAAAAATAGGCCTCCCACTCCCGCCAAGGGTAGATGAGAAAGCTGACTCCGCACCCAATGTCTAAACAGCGCTGATTTTTTTGAGGTTTGGCAATTTTCCAGAAAGGAGAAACTGTTTTTGCTTGGAGAGTTCCTGCAACAGATTCTAGGAAAATCGGCATTGCTTCGACTTCTTCGGGTAAAGCGAAAGCTTCTCCTCGGTATTCGCGATCGAACCGGGCAGCAACCTGCGATAGTAAAACTTGCCAGCTATCTGATTTGCCTTTAGCAAACCAAGTCTGCTCCTGACCCGCTACTGGGCGTTCGGACTTTTTAGACATTCTTGAATTACCTTTTAGAAGCTTTGAGAGCTTTTGTAAAGTTTTGGCGGTAAGGCTTATTAAAAATTAACGCGGGCCAGAGCAGGGAGAGCTTCAGGCGATTTGTAAAACTTCGATCGAAGTTAGTGCGATTGAACCCATTCCAAAATTTCCAAATACCGCCGCCGTAAGCGGCTAGCAACACCAATCCAATTAACGGTTCCATCAAATAACCCCCTAAGCGACTGATTGGATTTTGAGTCAGCGAGCCTGCATCGCTACCCTTAATCTATCATTTATCAGACGCCAAGGCACACCGATAGCTGTAGTAATTCCACCTTCCGAAAGAGACTGCAAAATCCCCGCTGGCCACAAACTTAAAAATAACACCCCCGAAATAGCTTTCACCGAGCAAGCAAGAAGGGACTTCTGGTAAAAGTCGATCGTTCTGAGGACTTATAAGATTGAATAAGTGAAGAATTAAAGAATGGGGAATGACTGATGAGATAAGGGTTTCGAGTACGGGCCTACAGTTGCATTCTGTTTTTTAACTGGTATTACCCAACATCCCCTACAAATCCGAGCTCGACCGGGGGATTGGTGCGATGCCGCAAGTTCTAATTCGGTTGAAATCGGTTGCTGTTGGGGGACGGCCTGGCCCAACGGGATTTACCAGACGTGTCACTACTCGAAGATAATTAACTAAGAACTGATAGCTCGCGGCCGACGAATTACAGCAGGCAAACTTTTTCTAGCGGACAATAGCGGTAGAGAGCTTTTTAAGCAAGGAGGATTTTATGCGTGCAGTGCTGATGGCTGGGGGATCGGGAACGAGGCTCAGACCCCTGACGTGCGATTTGCCCAAACCGATGGTGCCGATTCTGAATCGCCCGATCGCAGAACACATTATTAATTTGCTAAAAAGGCATCAGATCACGGAAATTATTGCGACGCTGCACTACCTTCCCGATGTCATGCGCGAATATTTTACTGACGGGGCAGAGTTTGGCGTTCAAATGACTTACGCTGTGGAGGAAGACCAACCGCTGGGTACGGCTGGTTGCGTCAAAAATATTGCTGAATTGCTCGATCGAACTTTTCTGGTCATCAGCGGCGACAGCATCACAGACTTCGACTTAACCGCAGCGATCAAATTTCACCGCAGTCAGCAATCCAAAGCCACGTTAATTTTAACTCGCGTTCCCAACCCGATGGAATTCGGGGTCGTGATTACCGAGGAAAATTACCGCATCAGCCGCTTTCTGGAAAAGCCTTCTAGCAGCGAAATTTTCTCCGATACTATCAATACCGGCATTTATATTTTAGAACCCGAAGTCTTGGATTACCTGCCGACACATCAGGAGTGCGACTTCTCCAAAGACTTGTTTCCCCTGCTACTGGAAAAAAACGAGCCGATGTACGGCTACATCGCCGAAGGTTACTGGTGCGATGTCGGCCAGCTAGATGTTTACCGGGAATCTCAGTACGACGCGCTGCGGGGAAAGGTCAAACTCGATTTGAGCTACTACAACGAAGTTCGATCGGGACTTTGGGTAGGTCAGAATACTTTTATTGACGATAGCGCGATCGTCGAAGTACCGGTCATGATCGGCAACAATTGCCGAATTGGAGCCCGAGTTAAACTCGATGCCGGTACCGTGATCGGAGATAACGTGACAGTCGGGGCCGATGCCAACCTCAAACGTCCCATCGTCTGGAACGGAGCAATTGTCGGCGAAGACGCTCATCTTAGGGCCTGCGTGATTTGCCGGAGTACCCGCGTAGACAGGCGCGCTCACGTCCTCGAAGGTGCTGTCGTCGGTTCAATGTCCATCGTGGGAGAAGAAGCACAAGTGGGGCCAAGCGTGCGCGTCTGGCCGAGCAAAAATATTGAATCCGGCGCTCTGTTAAATCAAAATTTAATTTGGGGAGAACAAGCTAAGCGGAATTTGTTCGGTCAGCGTGGCGTTCAAGGACTGGCAAATGTGGATGTTACCCCGGAATTTGCAGTGAAATTGGGCGCGGCTTATGGCTCGACTTTGAAACCGGGGACTGCGGTATCGGTTTCTCGTGACCAGCGGAGCATTTCGCGGATGGTTTCGAGGTCTTTGATTGCGGGTTTGATGTCGGTGGGTATTAATGTGATCAATTTGGAATCGACGGCAATTCCGATCGCGCGCACGGTTTCGTCTACGATATCAATTGCCGGCGGCATTCACGTTCGCATTTCGCCCGATCGCTCCGACCACATTTTAATTGAATTCTTCGATATCAAAGGCATCAATATTACTAAAGGAGCTGAGAAGAAAATCGAGGGGGCTTATTTTAAGGAAGATTTGCGGCGTGCTCTAATTCCCGAAATTGGAGAGATGACGTACTTTAACCAAGCTCTTGATGTTTACAACCGCATTTTTGAGCGGCAGATGAATGTTGAGGCAATACGCTACAGCAATTCTAAGGTGGTAATCGATTACGTTTACGCAGTTTCAGGAGCAATTCTGCCCCAAATGCTTGCCAAGTTCGGCTGCGATGCGGTGGTCCTCAATGCCAGTCTCAAACAGACTTCTCTAAGCAACGGGGAACGGGAATATTTGCTCGACCAACTCGGCCGGGTGGTGAAAGCACTCAGCGCTAATTTTGGAGTGCAGGTATCGGCTAACGGCGAACAGCTCATTTTGGTAGATGAGTCTGGGATAGCGATTCGTGGGGAAATGCTGACGGCGTTGATGGTAAATTTGATGCTGACTTCTCATCCCAAAGGTACAGTAGTAGTGCCGGTGCATGCGTCTTCTGCGGTGGAGGCGATCGCCCGACGCTATCAAAGCAAGGTAATCCGCACGAAGGCGAACCCAACTGCTTTGATGGAAGCCGCTAACAGGAACCCGAATGTGGTTTTGGGCGGCAGCGGCCTTATGGGTTTTATTTTCCCGCAGTTGCATCCCGGATTTGACGGAATGTTCTGCATTGCTAAAGTGATAGAAATGATGACGATTCAGGAGCGATCGCTCGGACAGATCAAGGCGGAACTTCCCCGCATCACCCACCGCAGTTACAGCGTCCGCTGTCCTTGGACTATCAAGGGTTCGCTGATGCGACATTTAGTAGAAACTCATTCGCCCGATCGTTTAGAATTATTAGATGGAGTGAAGATTTTTAACTACAGCGACGACAATTGGGTATTAGTTTTACCCGATGCTAGTGAACCGACCGTTCATATCTTCGCCAACAGTGAGGATCGAGATTGGGTATCTGAAACGTTGAAGGAGTACCGCGCCCTCGTTCACGATTTTGTCAGTCAAGCCGAGGCGGCGGTTCTCCAAGATAAATTTGGTAACGTGTAATCGGGAATTGGGCATTGGCCAAACAGGGCATTGGGCATTGGCAATGGGGAATTGGTAATGCAAAAGTAAAAAAATAAAATGCGTTATTTTAAGTTTTACCTTTTTACTTGAAAGTTCATGCCCAATTCCCAATCCCGAATTCCCTGTTTGGTCAATTCCCAATTCCCGATGCCCAATTCCCGATGCCCAATGCCCAATTCCCAATTACGCACAGATAACCGATGAATAGCTGCATTTTGATGGCGGAAATAACTCAACAACCGCAACTCCGTTATACTCCTGAAAATCAAGTTCCAATCGCTGAAATGCTGGTGCAGTTTCCCGGCCCAAAACCTGAAGATCCGCCCGAACGTTTGAAGGTGATAGGATGGGGCAATTTGGCTCAAGAAATTCACGATAAATATCGCGAGGGCGATCGCGTGATTATTGAAGGTCGGCTGGGCATGAATACGATCGAAATAGATGGTATCAAAGAAAAGCGCGCCGAACTGACAGCTCAAAGGATTTACAGTGTCGGCGCCGATGCAATGAGTTCGGCTGCCCCAACTAGAACCGCCCCCGAACCGGCTCAAATTCGCGACAGCGCCCCGGCTAATGTGCCGAGCAATGTAGTACCTTTAGGCTCGCGTAACCGCAGTTCTAACAGCGCTCCAAGCGGCGCTAACCGCACGTCTAGTTCGGATTGGAACTCGCATCAGTCTTCAAATTCTGAGTCCGATCGCCAGTCGGGTTCGTCTAACGAAGCTGACAATCCCGATTACGATCCGATTCCATTTTAAAAATTAGGGTGCATCACTTTACAACTCGACTGTTGGATCGAAAGTGACGCACCTTAATTTAAGAGCGATCGCACTTCAGGAAAAAAAGGGCGATCCTCTTCGAGGGCTGCGCTAACGAATTTGGCCCAACTACGAGCTCTCATTGCAAATTTTACAGCTTGATCGTCACAACTTTTTTCTTGCTTTTTTCGTCGCGCAGCACGACGGTATTGTAGGGTGATGTATCCGTCCCCAGCGGAATTGGCAGCTTAAAGCTGCTGCTCTTATGCTTAACTTCGCCTAAATCAATGCTTTTCGTTATATTGCCATCTGTTGCCAGATAAGCGCTAAGTTCGCCTTTATAATCTTCAATCAAAAAGTCTCTGAAGAAAAGGACTTCCCCAGCACCCTCGACATCGATAGCAAGGATGACCGTACCGCTAAACGTTGCGCCTTTTTCTTCTTCATCAACCGTCGCCATTTTAATTTCCGAGGGGTCTTGACCGGACATATCTGGCATAAATTTTTTCTCCTGAGCAAAGCGCAATAATTAACAAGAATCTTACTTGATGCTAGGGGGGATCGCAAAACTCTTAGGACGTATTTCTGCATCGGTCTTGCTTCTCTCTAAGGTTAGAGAAGCCCGCGATCGCGCATCATAGCACCAATTCTCTCAATTCTTGAATCAGTAAGGAATGAGAATTAAATAACTTCCACTCTTGAAAGTGGGACGGGCGGGACGCCCATCCCACAATAACAATTAAAATTGTAAGTTATTTAATTCGCGCTCCTAAGTACAGACCGTTTAAATGCTCTCTCTAATACCCCCAAGTCTCGCAAACACGGCCGCGTTAATTCGATTCGATATTTAGCATCCTTACGGTTGAGTTTTTAAGTGATTGGGTAGAGAATTAAGCCTGATGTTTTTGATAATTTAAGAGCGATCGCACTTGGCTCAAGAAAGGGCGATCGCCCTTAAAGATTATTCTTTCCAGTAACGGGTTAAAATCCGCATTACTTCGCCTGCGATCGGGGACGGTAAAGGCGGGCTCCATTCACCAACTTCTGCAAAACCCAAAACGTGCAGCAGATTGATGAGGCTTTCGACTCCTTTGGGAATCCCGCAAATCAACAATCGGATCGGTTGCTTGCCGGTGGGTGCGTCGGGAATTTCTTCGCGCAGGAGTTCGGGAACTGACTTTGGCTGTGATATCATGAGTTTTAACTACACAATAGTCGGATAGCGATCGCCCTTGAGTTTTCGAGGCCAAGGGGCGATCGCTTTTCCGTTTGTACATCCTCAGCATAGTTCATTTTCTGAATTTAGTCAACTGCCAAGCTCAAATAATTTACCGTAGCGGTTAATTAAAGGAGAGTGAAGGTTGCGGGATGGTAACATCAGCTTGCAAAGTCCAGGCTATTAATTGAGCATCAACAGTGGTCATCCGTTGGAAATTGGCAGTTGTAATGGCCGAGCGTAATATCAGCAACAAAGAGTTGGCTGCTTTGGTGGGGATGCACCCAACTTCGTTTTCGAGACTCAAAACCCGCCGTCGCCTCACGAGAATTGACGAATCCACTCTCAATGCTCTGTGCAAAGCACTAAACTGCCAACCGGGCGATTTAATGGTGTATGAGGAAGACCAGCCCGATCGCACTTAAAAAACCGACTGCGGTTAGGAGTAGGGTTGACAGCGACGCACACTACACATTCGTGAAGCGAAGCTATCCCGTAGGGAATCGCACTATTTCCAGTGCAAAAACGCGAGCAAACTCAGCGACAAGGATCGATCGCACTCGATCGACCTCAATTCCGGGGATAAACTGCTCTAAACTCCCAACAGGTCGATCGGGAATCCCGCAAGGTACAATTTGCCCAAAACCGGCCAGATCCGGACAAACATTTAAAGCAAAACCGTGCATCGTAATCCAGCGGCTGACTTTAATGCCGATCGCACCTACCTTGCACCCATCCACCCAAACCCCAGTCATACCGGGAACCCGCGAACCCTTCAACCCCAAAACTTCCAGCACCCCCAGCAGCACTTCCTCCAACTGCCGCAAATACCAGTGCAAATCTTGCTGGTGACGGCGCAAATTTAAAATCGGATAGCCCACCAATTGGCCCGGACAGTGGTAAGTCACCTCGCCGCCCCGCTCAACTCGGTGCAGTTCCGCCCCAGTTTGGCTTGGGTCAAATTTCAGAAATTCCAGCTTTGCTCCCATTCCCAAAGTGTAAACCGGCGGGTGTTCCAGCAAAATCAGGACATCTGGCAAATCTGGCCTGTCGCGCCGTTCTTGCACGAGTTTTTGCTGGATTTCCCAAGCTTGGGAGTAGGGCACAAGTCCCCAATCGAGGAGCAAGCAGGGTTGTGCATTTAGTGGTTGATGGATTAGAGGAGAAACCATGCAAAAAATCAATAGTATTTTTACGGAATATTGGCCCAGCTTAAATCAAGAATTGTCAACATATAATAAAAGATTTGGAAGATAAGTGTTTTCGAGAATACATAGTGCTACTGTATAAAATATACCGAAGTTACAGAAGGGAGGGAGCTCTATGAAGCTTGTTATCCAGGGTAAAAATATAGAAATCACCGATGCGATTCGCGAGTACGTCAATCAAAAGGTGGAAAAGGCAGTTAGCCATTTTCAAACTTTGACGACAGAAGTGGACATACATCTATCGGTGGCTCGTAACCCCAGGATCAATCCTAAGCAGACTGCTGAGGTGACAATTTATGCTAACGGCAGCGTGATTCGGGCTGAGGAAAGCACGGAAAGCCTGTATGCCAGCATAGATTTGGTTGCCGACAAGATAGCTCGTCAACTGCGGAAATTTAAGGAAAAACGCCACGACAACAAGACCCAAAGTAGTGCCAAAACGGTTACGGTAGTTGAAGAACATCCTGTAGTAGCGGATCTGATTGGCGATCGAACTCCCGAACTTCCTGCTGAGGTTGTACGGACTAAGTATTTTGCTATGCCTCCAATGACTGTGCAAGAAGCTTTGGAACAATTGCAGATTATCGATCACGATTTCTATATGTTCCGTAATTCGGAAACAGGCGAAATTAACGTACTCTACGAACGCAAGACTCACGGTGGCTATGGAGTTATCCAACCCCGCCACAGCAACGGTAACGGTAATAGCAAAAATGGCAAAACTGCCGAAAGCGCTACATCTGAAAAATCGAGTGTTGCAAAAAGCTAGATAATTGCTGAGTGCTAATTGTTAATGGGTGCAAGCCGTTAGCAAAAAAGGACTAAAGTCCTTACTACGAACCACGAGTTTTTAGTAAGGACTTTAGTCCTTTCTTGTTTTTTAATATCATGATTCGTAGTCAGGACTTTGCGGATATTTTCTAGAGAAAATGGATGAACAATTATGCTATTGGAGTTAAGACAATTAAAGATTCAACCGGGTCAGCAATTACTGGTTGAGGATGTTAACTGGCAACAATTTGAAAGTATTTTGGCGGAATTGGGAGAACGTCGTGCTTCCCGACTTTCCTATAGTAACGGACGGTTAGAAATTATGGTTCCTCTGCCCGAACATGAAAAAGCCAAGGAAATCATTGGCGACATGGTAAAAATTTTGTTGGAAACACGACAAATAGCATTTGAGTCATTAGGTTCGACAACGTTGAAAAATGAACGCATGAGTCAGGCTGTAGAACCGGATACCTGTTTTTACATTCAAAATCAAGCAGCAGTTATAGGTAAAAATCGCCTCGATATGAGTGTTGATCCACCCCCAGATTTAGCGATAGAAATTGATCTCACCTCTCGCACGCAGTTGGATAATTATCAAATTCTAGGAGTGCCGGAACTTTGGCGATACGCACGGCGAGGGCTACAAATCAACGTCTTGCAAGCCGAACAATATATTGAGTCTGATGTGAGTCCCACTTTCCCCAATATCCCGATTGTCCAACTGGTGAATCAGTACACTCAGCAGAGTCAAGTTGCTGGTAGAACCCACGCTATTCAAGCTTTTAAAAATTGGGTACGGGAAAACCTCTAGTCTGAGAATTTCCGTTCTCACTAAAAACCTTTAGTTCGCAATCAGGAATTTAGTTTTTTATGGTTTTTTAGACAATGAGGCATGAGGACTCTCGTCCTCACTACCAACAATATATTTAAGCAAATCCACCTAACTTTTAATAGCTTCCAAAGTTTTGAGTGCTTCTGCAACGTGTGCTTTGAAGTCTAACATCGAGTCGAAAATATGCTTGACAACGCCTTCTTTGTCAATGACATAAGTTACTCTACCGGGCATAATCCACAGGGTAGCTGGAACTCCATATAATTGCCGAACTTTGTTGCCAGTATCGCTCAGCAGTGTAAAGGGTAGCTGATATTTTGCCGAAAATTGCTGGTGCGATTGTTGCGAATCTTCGCTAATTCCTATGACTTCTGCACCTGCGTCTTTGAAGACTTCGTAACTATCTCGAAAAGCGCAAGCTTGGGTGGTGCATCCGGGTGTGTCGTCTTTGGGGTAAAAGTAGACTATGACGTTTTTTTTACCTTTAAAATCTTTGAGGCTGACTGATGTGCCAGTTTGAGATGGTAAGGTAAAATCGGGTGCGGTGTCTCCTACTTTGACGGTCATGTTTTTTTAACTTAGTAGATGTGTTGGCGTGAAATTTTAACTTTTGTTATTGTACTGTTTTTTGTGACCAATAGTTCGTAGTTGCGATCGGGCGAGTCGGGAGTATCTGAGATGCTGCACCATTCTCAATAAGCCTTTTAGGAACAGGCTTTTCGGCCTGTTCCACAAAGAGTGAATTTTATTGTGGAACAGGCCGAAAAGCCTGTTAAGCGAGAATTGTGCAAGATGTGAGTTACTACAAACTTAATTGTTATCGGCCTTTAGTTAAATTTTTTAATTCCCGCCATATTGGAGGAATTTGGCCGGAGTGTGTGCGGGGCTGGGTGAGGATTCCTTGAGTCGGACTGAACAGTAATGATAGCACAAAGAATCCCGATGCAACTAAAACTATTGCGGGCCCGGATGGCAAGTTATAAAAGTAGCTGAGATACATTCCGCTAATGCTGGAAATAACTCCAATTATTGCGCCTAAAATCATGACTTGGTGCAGGCGAGTGACTAGGAGATAGGCGGTACTTGCGGGTGTAATTAATAGGGACAAGACTAGCACTACGCCAACGGCTTTGAGGCTGGCAACTATTGTGAGGGCGATTAGTACCATCAATCCGAAGTTGAGCAGGTTTACTGGCAAACCTGTTGCTTGCGCTCCTAATGGATCGAATGTGTAGAATAGCAGTTCTTTGTAAAAGAATACTACAACTAATAAGACTACGGCGACTATGACGGCTGTGTCGATCGCATCTTCGGCAGTAACCCCCAAGATGTTGCCGAAAAGAAAGTGGTTGAGGTCGATTTTGTTGTCTTTTTGGACGATCGTAATTAAAGTGATGCCGAGGGCGAAGAATGCCGAAAATACGATGCCCATGGCGGCGTCTTCTTTGATTGTCGATCGAGCTTTGATCCAAGCTATGATTACTGTACTCAAAACTCCGGCAATGAACGCGCCGAGAAAGATGTTTGCTCCGAGGATAAATGCGATCGCCAATCCGGGCAAAACCGAGTGGCTGATGGCGTCTCCGAGCAAGGCCAGCCGCTGTACCATTAGGTAGCTGCCGACGATCGCGCAGACGATGCCGACGAGAATGGCAATTATGAGCGATCGCTGCATGAATCCGTACTGCAACGGCTCAATTAAGGTTTGTAGCATAAAATTATAACATCACAGTTAACTAATGACTAACAACCAAAGCAACCGGGTTTAAGGGGAGATCGATCGTTGCCAAACCCAATATTACCCAAGAAACTGGGTTCAAAAGCGTAACTCGTAGATTAATGACTGCTAGCTAATTAAGCGGCTTGTCCGGCAAAAAACATTACTTGTCCGCCGTAGGCGCGGTAAAGGTTTTCTTGGGTTAGCACTTCTTGGCGGGGACCAGCGGCAATCAGTTCTGTATTGAGCAAAATTAAATCGTCAAAATTAGTGATTGATTCGCCTAAGTCGTGGTTGACTACTAAGACGATTTTCCCGGCATTTGCTAGTTGGTGGAAGATGTCAAAAATGATATTTTGAGTTTTTTGGTCAACGCCGACAAACGGCTCGTCAAAGCAGAAAATAGCGGCTTCTTGGGCTAATGCTCTCGCTAGAAATACTCGCTGTTGCTGTCCACCGGAAAGTTGCCCGATCGGTCTGTCTTTGTAAGCAGTCATGCCTACTCTTTCTAGGGCATCGGCAGCGGTGCGGCGGCTAGCTGCCGAGAAGCGGCGAAACCATCCGGCTTTTCTGACTCTTCCCATCATGACGACATCCCAAACGGTGGCGGGATAGTTCCAGTCAATTTGCGATCGCTGGGGCACGTAGGCTACTGTTTCGAGTCGATCGGCGATCGCTTCTTCGCCCCAGGTAACAGTGCCGCGAGCTGCGGGAATTAAGCCCAACATTGCTTTGATTAGGGTGCTTTTGCCGGCACCGTTGGGGCCAATAATACCCGTCAGCCTTCCCGGTTTGACGGAAAGATTGATATCTCTGAGTGCCTCTACCGTGCGGTAGTTTACTGCTAAGTGCTTAACAGCGATAATTTCAGTGTCGGTAGCGCTGTCTTTGAGGTGGCAAACCATTTTAGACCAAGGATTCTCGTTGGGGAAGGCGGCGGTATTCATGGTGGTGAGTCTATCTCCTTTTTATTAAGTTTACTGTAAAAATGAAAAGAATATGAAATCATCGGTAAATAGGAATAATCTGGAACGCACGAGAGGTAGATAATGGGACACTGCAAGCTCGAAACCCCTCAAACCATAGGTTTGGCGGCGAAAATCTCAAGTCGGTTAAAACTCATATCTTCCACCCTTCTCAAGCACAGGCAAGATGCCTGTTCCACAAAGAGTGAGTTTTCTTGTGGGGTGGACATCCTGCCCGTCAAGAAGGGGCAAGATGCCCGTTCCACAAAGAGTGAGTTTTCTTGTGAGGTGGGCATCCTGCCCGCCCAGAACGGGCAAGATGCCCGTTCCACAAAGAATCAGTTTTCTTGTGGGGTGGGCATCCTGCCCGCCCAGAACAGGCAAGATGCCCGTTCCACAAAGAATCAGTTTTCTTGTGGGGTGGGCATCCTGCCCGCCCAGAACGGGCAAGATGCCCGTTCCACAAAGAATCAGTTTTCCTGTGGCACAGGCATCTTGCCTGTTCCTAAGCAAGTAATTGAGAATGGTGTCAGATGTGAGTTAAAACCGACGGCAATTGTGAAGCAACTTGATAAAGGGGAGTTTAGCCGTGAGTCGGGGATTGAAACCGCCGCCCCTGGATGGGACAAGTCCAAGGTATTTTGGATTAGAACTATTGCTTGCGGCATTTTGACTGTGGGTTTATTTAGTTGCGCTCAAACCCAGGGCGATCGCCTCTCTCCACAGGCAGATGCTAAACCGAAGGTAGTTGCTACGAGCACAATTATTGAGGATTTGACCGATCGAGTAGCGGGAGGCGAAGTTCAGCTAACAGGAATTTTGCAGCCGGGAACCGATCCTCACGTTTACGAACCGGTGCCAAAAGATTCTCAAGCCTTAGAACAAGCTAACTTAATTTTATATAACGGTTACAATTTGGAACCGGGATTAATTAGGATGATGAATGCCGCCGGAATTAAGGCACGGAAATTAGCAGTGGGGGAAGTTGTCAAGCCTTTGCTACTGAATAAAGAAGGCAATACCGTACCCGATCCGCACGTTTGGGGAAATGTGGAAAATGCAGTTCAAATGGTCGAAGCGATTCGGGATGCGCTAATCGAACTATCGCCGGAAGATCGGGAGAAGTTTACGCAGAATGCTGTGAAACTTACTGAAGAGTTAAAACGCTTGGATAGTTGGATCGAACAAGAGATTAAAACTATTCCCGAAAAGCAGCGCAAATTAGTCACAAGTCACGATGCTTTTCAATATTACAGCCGCGCCTACGGATTGGGAGAGGCTAACAGTTTGATCGGGATTAGTACCGAGGAACAGCCGAGCGCTCAAACGGTGCAGAAGTTAGTAGAATCGGTGAAAGCTGCGGGCGTTCCTGCTATTTTTGCCGAGACTACAATTAACCCGCAACTGATTAGAACAGTGGCGGAGGAAGCGGGGGTGAAATTGGCGGCGCAGCAACTTTATTCTGATTCGATTGGGGCGCCGGGAAGCGAGGGTGATTCTTATGTGAAAATGATGTCTGCTAATACTCGCGCCATCGTCGAAGCTTTGGGGGGGAAATACACGCCGTTTGAAGTTAGCAAGTAGTAAGTATAGCCTTTCTCGGTAACATGAGGTACCCGACGTGCATAGGGCATAGGGCATAGCTCACTTTCTTGAGAACCGCTATATGGTGCGTCAGAATAGTTTTATTTTCTGTGCGGATCATTGGTAACAAGTTAGAAGAAAGTAGATTTTGTCAATACCTCTTTGTGTATAAATATAATTAAATAATAATGATAATCAAACAAGGAGTAAGGGGGGAGAGTCCGCCAACGGCAGACTCTTCCACCGACAGCGATTATCATTATTAATAATTTGTTCGCTTGACAGGCATTGTGGGCGGTCGAGCGAGTATAGTTGCACCGCCAGAGCACAGCAGCGTCGGGGCCAGCGATAATAGTTGTACCATGTTGGTATTATCAAACGATATAATTGACAAATAATTGAGCGATTGTGTAGGTCAGTAAATATGGCTAAAAGTCAAAAAACCAACCGTGACCACGCCAAAAAAAACACAAGACCAATGGTGGAAGATGAGGTAATTGCCTCGCAACTATCTGCATTATTAACACCAGCCATCACCTCCCAAGAAAATTACTACCGTCAACTGGGTTTACGAGGGAGAATTCTCAACTTACCGTTGATGGTAGCAGCAGTATTAACCTTGCTGTGGCGAGACGTAGCTGGAGTGACAGAACTCACAAGAATGCTGGCAAGAGAAGGTTTTTTGTGGTGCAGGCCTACGACAGTTAGTCAACAAGCAATGTCTCAAAGGTTTTTAAGTTTTCCCGCCACCTTATTTGAGGGAGTCTTCAAAAATTTATTACCGAATTTAAGAACTGCTTGGTACAAGAGAAACCAACGACCCCTACCAGAAAGCATTCAATTTGCCTTGACCAAATTTTCGAGAATTTGGATAATAGATAGTTCAACGCTCGAAGCATTGTTTTGCAAGCTCAAAAGCTTGGAAGATATACCGAGAGGGCAGTTGGCAGGAAAAATGGCAACAGTCATAGATTTAATGACCAGGCTCCCTGTTGATATGTGGTTTCTGGAAAACCCGAGAGCTTCTGATGTTAAGCTTGAAGAAAATATTCTGCAATTTGTGCCAACTCAAACCTTACTCTTACTGGATAGAGGATTTGATCATTTTAGCTTTTGGCTCAAATTAATTGAACGAGATATCCACGCTCATTACTCGTTTGAAAAAAGGAGCATCAATTAAAATAGAGCAAGTATTTACCAATAGTTATGAACTCCGAGATAGTCGGATAAGGCTAGGCTCAGGAACTTCAAAAACTCCATTTATTACCTTACGTTTGATTGAAGTTCGTTCAGACAAGATTTGGCATTCCTATTTGACAAGCGTACTAGATCCTCATGTATTACCTCCCTACGTCGTGGCAGATTTATATCGTAGGCGCTGGAGGATTGAAGATGCTTTTAATACTGTCAAAAGGCTCTTGGGCTTAAGTTATTTGTGGACTGGTTCTCTTAACGGCATTCAGCTCCAAATTTGGGGGACTTGGATATTTTATGCGCTCTTGGTCGATTTAGGTGATGCCGTTGCTGACGAACTCTCTTTACCAATAGATTCGATTTCATTAGAAATGATTTACCGGGGTCTTTACCATTTTTATGTAGCTCATCAAAAAGGTAAGGCAACTGACCCCCCAAAGTATTTCGCCTTGAAGAGAAAACCGAGATTTAGGTATTGTTAAATCTCAACGAAAGCCCAATGTTAAATTAATTGTTGCACCTTTCCCTGATCGACAGCGAGGCAACAACCAATTTTTCTTTGAGACATCTTCTCAAATCCCCTTGACAACTGCCATACAGGCTTAACTTGTGACCAATGTGTGCGGATAGGGTGAGGGCTAACTGATAGCCGTTTCAAACAAGAATGCAACTGTAGGTAAATTCCCAACCCCGATAGTCATCCTTGATTCCCAATCTAAAATCTAAAATCTAAAATCTAAAATCGTCTGACGCACCTACAAGTTTCAGTTTACCTGCTTCGACAAAATTAAATTGAGTACGTTCAATTCGTTGGAACTTAAAAGATATTTATCTGTAAAAATCTTTTCTCGACTTTGCTCTAAACTGTAGCTTCTAAACAGGATAAATGGGAAATCTCGATACTTGTGTCCGATCGGCATTACACTATCTACAGGGTAGATCGATCGCACATAAGCCGACAAAATATCCCGAAACCGCCTATCTTCCGGTTCTTCCAGTTGGCTGTCAGCAAAATACTCCTGCATCTCCTCCCCGCTGACAAAAGCAAACAGCGGTATGGCATAATAGCGATCGAACTGCTGACTCTGCTCTTCAAAATACTGAGTTTTCTCGACTTCGCCGTTGAGAAACTGCAAAAGCTCGATCGCACCTCCTCTTATAGCCGATATTACATTCTCCGGGGACGAATCGCTATCCCTAATTTGACGCATTTTGGGCAGCAACTTCTTCTCTAGACATTCCTTAATTTCTCGATGAAGCCGCATCTGGTATGTTTCTACCAAAGTGCGATCGGCTAGAGGTACGATCAACAAACTACCGCAAACATGACCGAGTTCTAAATTATCATAGCTCAACAAACCATCAAGAGGATTGCACTTCTCCAAAAATTTACGATTAAAATCATCCCGCATTTCCAGGTAAGAGTTGCCCTTTTGACGCGAGTTATCAGAATTCGTCAAAACAAACTCCCCGCGACTCAAAAGCTGTTCCAGACTCGTATAAACCTCCTTAAACAACATATTTCCTCGCTGGCTCTCGCTCTTTAATGTCTTAATTAGAGCCGCCATTTTGCTGCTAAAAGTATCCCCTACTGCGGAAACCGACTTACCGCCGATGGGAATGATCAAAAACTTTTCCCTACCTAAATAACCGTATCCCGAAATTCGCGTCATCACCGCCGTCTTCAGAATTAGCAATAAATTCAACAAACTCAATTTGCTTTCTTGCAGGGAAAGTTCCGCATCATCAGCGTAATAAACTGCCGTATCAGATAGGTAAAAAACCAATTCTTTGTCTTCACCATCAAGGGTTTTACCGTTATCATATTCTCCGCGTCCCCGATAAATCACCTGTATGATTTCCATCAGATTTTTCTCAATTTGGAAGCGGGGAATATCCACTAAAATATGCTTAGTTTTTGGGAAAGAAAGTCCACGACTTCCCGATGCAGTCATAAAAATTACTGTAGCTGTATTTTTGTATTTCTGTATTTTTTCTTTCTCCTCTTCCGAGATATTAGCGTGGACTTCCAGATAATCGGTAAACTGCTCAAACTTTTCGCGACTATCTTTAATTTTTTCAATTAATTCTGCCAATCTTTGCTTGTTTTGAATATATACTATAATTTGTTCCACACCGGGGATTGCTAATCGCTGATTGATATCCTCAATTATTTCAGACTGTACCCGCTTGACTAAATTACTATTCTGTTTTAAAGGCGCATTTTCACTGTATTTAACAGTTTCGACAAATACCTTATAAGTTATCTCTAAACTGCGCGCCGGGTAGGAATTCGCATTAATCACCTTTGCAGCTAGATTGTTAAATTTAAAAGGAATGACTTGTAAAGGTTGAATTTCTTCCGAATCTTTCGCTAACTTTTTAAAATAGATTTTGTCCGGTTCCGGTGACGTGTTATCAAGGTGTTGTTTGATGACATCGCAGTCCACAATCGAAGCATCGGCGACAATAATTTTAGTATTAAAACCATGTTCCAGCTTGTGCAACTCATGTTTTTTGACAATTTTGGCAATTCCGGCTAAAAACTCAACGCCACCATCATCTCCCGTAATTTCATCTATCATAATGAAAATATGTTTGATGCGACTGGATATTTCTTGCATCTTAGCGGGAATGACCCGTTTGTCCCGTTTATTGTAAGTATCTTGAAAAATTTTATCTAAATGCTCTAGGGTATTTTGTCGGTTTTCTTTCATCTTCACCGATTGAATAGAAACGGTAGCTACGATATTATTAGATACCTGGCAATTTATCAGCGCGTATATACCTTCGCAAATGCTCTTAAGCACTCCATTTCCTTTGGAATTAATGGGTTTAATTACTGTTTCTCCCTTTTTTTCAAGTTCTGATTGATGATATTCCGTCCTCTTAATTTCTGAATCATCCTTGAGGAAGCGAACAGCTTTTTTTGTCAAATCTTCTCGATATTTATTCGATCCGTACTTGACGGTACAGTGTCCTGAATTACTTTTGATGATATCGGCGTTAGTGTTGATACAAAATAATCGATCGTTGCACAGCAAACCCGTATTTTTATCTTGGAATTTTTCGATAATATCCAAGTTTACTTGCTTGCGGGGACTGACGTACAGGAATAAGAAACCGTCCTCGATATGGCTTTTGAGGAAATTGGCGATCGCAGTTGTTTTCCCAATTCCCGGATTCCCCGTCAAAAAGATATAACTTTCATCAGATTGAAGCGCTTTCACAATCAATTCAGCGTGACCATTTCGCAGGTCTAATCCGCGAGAAATTTGCAAGTCATCTGCCAGTTTATCTGATATAATATCTATGGAATTAACAAAGTTATCGATCCGTTCTGTATGAGGTACAGGTTCAGTGACATTTTTCCCAATTTCTAACAGAGAATCAACAAACTTTTTGCCTTCTTTGAAACTGCGAGCCGCGTTGAGTTGAATAACCTTTAAAACTTCGGTGCGAGCATCACTAATCTCTTTACCTTTCGCTTCATTCTGGTAAATTTGGGCACAAGTTGCTAATAACTTAATTTTGTCCGGGCGTAGGGAAATAGCGCTAATATTGCGATCGCCATAACCAACCACATTAAACAAAACCTCAGCATCACTTGAAATTATACCTGTTTGTTGTAGAAATCCATAGAAGCTGTGAGCGTAGCTACCCGCCTGAATCAGCTTAGCGCTTTCCTTATCCTTATACTTAAAAGCTGTAAAATAGCGTTTTAAATCCTCCGAGAAATCCACACCTAAAGTGCTGGTATCCATCCGCAGATTAGAAAACACACTTTTCGATCGCAAATAGCTAATTTCTCTCATCAAATATTTTCGTATCACCTCTATTTCATTGATATCCTCCGGTTTTGGAGCTAGCGTCGGAGAAAACACAGACAAATCAACACCGAGAATTCTAAAGTCATTTCCAGACTGTAACAACATCAGCGTATCAGCCTGCAAAAACTCACCCTTTTTCGAGTAGCGGCGGATGTACGAGTTAATCTCATCATCTGATAAACTAAGTTTGGCAGTTGTCAACTGAGACAATAGCTCTTTAAACGCTTCTTTATCACCCTTGTTATAGGTTCTGATACTATTAGCATCACTAAAACTGCACTGACAATACACAATTTTCAACCGCTGCAAATTCCAGCCAGTAGATTTGACGTACTCCCGAAAAAAATTCAACCCACCCAAAAAACCTTTTTGGACAAAAAACAAACTCCATTTTTCAACTATTTCAGCATCTAAACTAGCCAGCAGATTGGCTTCCCGGACGATTTCCGCCGTCATCTTCGGCAATTTGAGTTTCTGCAAATCGAGACGGTAGGAATCGCCAAAATTGTGACTTAAATTTTCCCGCTGAATATATGCCAGAATCCCGATATTGAATCCTACTTCAAACAGCCTTCCAAAATCTTCACTTATCATAATTGTGTACTTCCTTTAGTGACATTTAATACTTCTCTTACCTTATTCAAAAAAGCCAGCGAGTTAAAATCCGCACTCCCGCCTCCATGACTAAACACAGATAGAGTACCAACTGAATCATCGCCGATAATATGAGCGTAGGGATCGAGTTTCAAACTAATTTGTTGACGGGCTTCATACCTAGAAAAGTGGAAGATGGTTAAATAGTGCAGTAAAGTATCTTTAATTTCACCATCGTACATCAGACCTTGGCGAATATCTTGGTCATCCAGAATGCCTTCGTATATATTCAACAGTGTCGAGTAAGAAATCACACCGTTGTAAAAGTTCTTTTCCCCTTGCTCTACTTTGATACCATTAAACAGATTAAAAAACATCACAGCTTGTTGACTGGGATCTTTTGATAAACTTTCCAGTTCCGTTGTATCCTGAATGTAGAAAGATTCTCCCTTGTGTTGTTTAGGACTGCGGACGTAATATTTATCAAAAAATACCGGATAAATCCTGATATCTTCTCGCTCTCCTTTCAACGTTTTGATTAAGCTTTTCGACATGAAAAACAATTCCTCATCTTCATCCGTCTGGGTAATGTGCAGCGTGCTCGTATAAGGTGCTTGTGCAATATATAGGAAATTGCGATATCCATATTTATATAGCTGACTGACGGTATCTTCGAGGATTGACGGTTGACTGTAAAGGTGTTGAACGCTGTAGTTTTCGGACAAAGTTTTCAGCATTCCGACTTGAATTGTATCCTCTGATAGGCGTTTAATTCCGGCAACTTCGCCTAACAAACAGGTTTTTCTCTGAAAGCGATCGCTATTACCTTTTCTTGCATCGCTTTCGCAACTGGAGACGACAATAATTGCTAAATTGTCCAACTCTGGAGATAGTGGAACATTCCGAAATTTAAACTTTTTAGGCAAAATTGAATACAGGGAACTCAAACCGTTGCGGATACTGTAGCCATTTGCTTTTCCCTTGATGCGAAACCCTTGAGAAGTCGATCGGTATTTTTCACTAAAAAGATGAGACAATGTTTTGGAAATGTTAGCCATAAACTTTTCCGACGGCGAAGGGTTATTGTGGTCGCCTTCGTGAAGTCTCACCATCGGAATAAACAAATTCTTTTTTGCTTTATTTAACAATATTTCTAGGCAAACATAAGACAGTAGCGAAACAGCAAATTTGTAAACAAACGCTGCATCCGATTTCAAACCATCCTTGCTGTCTAAACGTTTATTGTTATAACGAAACAACAGCAATTTATACTGTTCGCAAAAACTGCTGCTATATACACTCATCATAGTTTGTGGAACCCACATTACAGGCAAAGCATCGATGCCCTTAATATTATATTCTAGACTGAAATTTTGGAATTGATCTGTAGGAAAATAGCGGACATCTTCGATGGTGATAGTGACTGGTAGTTGACAGATAGCTGTTTCGTTGATACTAGATTGTTCGACGGCAATATACTGAAGTGATTCTTTAGGATTTCGTTGCAGAACATCATTGAAAAATCTACCTTGGGTTGAATCACGCTCCAGGTCTTCTAGGATGCCTCTTTTGACGCTTATATGCCGCGGTTCTGTGCGAGTTGGCAAAATTGTTTGCCTGTCTAGAAAGTTTTTTAATAGTTGCTTGAGACGGTTTATTTTAAATTCAACATTATATTCATTCATTCCTCTTTTGATACCTCGAAATATCCCCTTTTTCTTTTCTTCATCCGAACCTCGCAGTACAGAAATGACTGATTCAAACCTTTGTTTCGGATCGTAAGTTAGTTCAGAATCAGGGTTATAATCCGGTGCTAAAGGATTGCTGTGAGAAGCAAATACAAAAAAGTACAATAATGCTATTTTCAATACTTTGCGAATGAATGTTTCGCTAGTGTAACTATCCGCTAATTCTGCTTTGTGTTCATCACTGTCAGGATTTAGCAAATTCAGATTATAATCAAATACAGGTTCACCGCCACGGGCTTGAACTTCGTTGCCAAATTTTAGTTTTAAACCGAAAATATATTTACGTTCGCTCAGAGGGGTGTCTGTGGTTTCTCCTAAATAACCTGCTACAATCGGAATGATGGGAAGCGCATCTAAAACTTCTGCTCTCGAAAACATATCTTGATAATTAACTGAGACACCGGCATAATTGACATTATAATATCCATCTTCTCTAGTGCCATCGCCAATGTATGCTTCGAGCAACCTAATCCGCCGGATCAAGTCTTCTAAGTAGATGATACCAACACTATCTGTGCTGTTAGTGCGGATGTGTTCTAGCAGGTACTCCAAGTAGGTAATTTTAGCTTCTTTTTTGAGCTTCCCTAGAGTTTCTTTGTCTACAAGTTTGAGCAATTTGTGGAAATCAGAATTTTTATCTTTAACCATCTCATCAAGACGATGATGCAGTTCTTGTTTATCACTTTCAGTGTCAGCATTTTCATTAATGTAATTCTCTAAACCCTCCTTCAGTTGTTGCTGAAAGATGTCTGAATCTCGCACAGCAATCGTCAATTTATGCAGCTTCAAAATTGCCAATGTCCCAACAGTATTTGGGCGGTGCAATGTTAGCTTCTTTTTTGCTAAGGTAGGAGAGGATTTGGCAAAATCGTATTTAAAACCTAAGTCGGTACCATTTCCCTGAAAATACCGTGATTCTAAAGGCTCAATTAAACTAGCGACGAAATCGGCAATAGCATCATTCCCTCCCACGAGTGATGCTATATGTTGTCGCAAACATTGTCTAATTAGTCTTATTTGACTGCTAAATTGAGTTTCAAGTTCGGGAGTGAAATTGACTGTAGCAGAATGTGCTAAACGTTCAAAACCACCCAAAGGATGTCGCACGTTCATACTCGATATTTGAGCAGCGATCGCATCAATATCTATGAGCAGACGGCGGCGGTCATCTGATATATTAAACGGGTTTTTCCCCTGCAAAACTTCTAAAATATTGTCCAGCAAATCGCCATAGTCCACTGGAACTAAATCGCTGTCATCCAATCTTAAGAGGTTCACCCTGTTAACTCCTTCAAAAAGCTTGAATCCACTCTTTCACATCGTACTCAGTCCAAACCCCATTTACCCAATAAGGATCGGCTTCCACCAATTGTCGCACGGCAGCCTCATCTTCCGCTTCGTAAATTGCAAAAACTTTTGTTAAATCTTTTGTAGGCCCGATCGTACTTAACACCCCCGATTCCTTCTGCTTAGCCAATCCGGCTAAATGAGCGTCTCGAAACGGAGCGCGTTTTTCGAGAACGTCTTCGCAGTAACTTCCCCACATCACATATTTGGTCACGGTTTTGAGCCTTAGATGAATTTGTTTAAAAGTTATTGTACAATAAGAGTAAGAGGATTTAACTAAAATTTTAAGAAGAAGATTAATGAACCGCAGAGGGTGCAGAGGGCGCAGAGGAAGAGGGGAAAGAGAGAGGATTGTTAGATAGGAGAAGATGGCTATGACTTTATTAGACATTCGCCTGTTGACGGTTGAAGAATATCACCGAATGGCTGAAATTGGGATTTTTGATGAAGATGAACGAGTAGAATTACTGGCGGGACAGATAGTTAAGATGGCAGCAAAAGGAACAGCCCACGGTGCAGCGCTGAAACGGACTGTAGAACTATTGCAGAACCTTTTATGGGGGTTAGTATTGCTAAGTATACAAGATCCTGTTCGGTTAAATGATAACTCGGAACCGGAACCAGATATTGCTTTACTTGTGCGAGATCCACTTTACTATGAAGACCGCCATCCAACTCCGTCTGAAGTTTATCTGATTATTGAAGTAGCCGATACTACGCTGAGAACTGATTTGGGAATTAAAGCAAATCTTTATGCTCAATCTGGAATTGCTGATTATTGGGTTTTGGATGTTAATAATCGGCAACTTCACGTTTTTCGAGAACCGAGTCAGGATGGTTATCTGAGTCAAGTGATTCTGGCGGATGATGGGAGTATTTGTCCTTTGCGATTTCCTGATATTTCCTTCGCTGTGCGGGATATGTTGCGACCGTTGGTGTCAATTTAACGCTTTTTCCCTGAGTCCGCCAGGGAATTCATTCCCTGGCGGTTTCCATTGGTGAGTAGCGGCCTATTTTAGCTTCTCAAACTAACGCCGAATTTCTCTACTAAAACATCGCGAACTTTTTGTTGGGCTGGTTCGACATCGGTTTCGCTCAAAGTTCGATCGCCCGCGCGGTAAATTAACCGAAAAGCCAAACTGCGCTGTCCCGCCGGTACGTTGTCGCCCCGATATTCGTCGAACAATTCCACTGAATCCAGCAAACTACCCGCCGCCTTTTTCATCGCACTCTGCATCTCAACAACCGGAACTTCAATCGGTGCGAAAAACGCAATGTCTCTGTCAGAAGCGGGGAAACTCGAATAACCCGCGAATTTGCGAGTCGAAATGCTCGATCGCCCTAATTCACCCAACAGCACCGCTAAATCTAATTGAAACACGTAAACCTGCTCAGGCAAATCCTTTTCCTGCTGCAATTGCGGGTGCAACTGTCCAAAAACCCCTAAATGTTTCCCGTTTAACGATAACGCAGCGGTGCGGCCCGGATGCAGCCTTGTGGGGCGGGCATCTTGCCCGCCACTAATAGGATAAACATCCTGTTTACCATCATCTTGTCGATATTCCACCGCCAAAGCCAACCCCTGAAACACGCTTTCCAAAACCCCCTTGGCCTCAAACCAAGTCAAAGGTCGATCGCGCCCGGACTGCTGCCATTTCCACACAGTCGGATCGCCGCCGATAATCCCCGCAACTGCATCGGCTTCCTTCATTGCATCCTCATCTTTCCAGAAAATGCGGCCGACTTCAAAACCGTTGAGTGCCCCATTTCCCTGTTCCAAATTGTACTGGAAAGCATCAATCAAACCCGACAGCATTTCTGTCCGCAAAGCCGAATACTCCACAAACAGCGGATTCGCCAGCACAACCTGATTGTCTCCCTCTGTTTTCACCAAAGAATAGTGCATCAACTCGGTCAAACCGGCCGCCCGAAAAGCCGATCGCACATTCCGAATTGCCGCATATTCTGGTGACAGATAACCTGGTTCCGTTTTGCTGGGCAAAGTATCGCAGAAATTGTCATAACCGTGGAGTCTGGCAACTTCTTCAATTAAGTCAATTTCCCTTTCTAAATCTCGGTAGCGGTAAGGAGGAACAGTTATCGCAAACACCCGTTCTTTTTCCGTTGGAACAACTTCGCATCCCAAAGCTGTGAGAATGTTTTTCACCTCTTCCGGTTCCAGATATTTAGAACCGCCCGTTTGTCCTCTTTTCAACTGCCCCAAAACCAGATTTACTCGGTCTAAACGCAATTCGAGCGATCGCGAAAAACTCAAATCATCCCCCGAACTCGCCGTTTTCTGCACCGTCGCAGTGCCTCCAGCCAACTCCAAAATTAGAGCTACAGCGCGGTTGCAGGCCGTCGTCAATGCCGCCTGATTCACCCCCCGTTCGTAGCGGATCGAAGCCTCGCTCCGCAAGCCTTGAGCGCGCGCAGAACGGCGAATCGTTGCCTGGTCAAAGATCGCTGCTTCCAAAACTAAATTTTGCGTTCCTTCGTGAACTTCCGTGTCTTCGCCGCCCATTACTCCAGCTAAGGCAACAGGTTTGTCGCTAGCAGTAATTAACAGATTTTGAGCTTGCAAATTGCGGTTTTGTCCGTCCAAAGTTTTGAAGGATTCCCCTGTTTTGGCAAAGCGGACACCGATGCTGATATCTTGAGTACCCGTGAAAGATTGTAGGCGATCGCGATCGAAAGCGTGCAGCGGCTGGCCCCATTCCAGCAAAATGTAATTAGTCACGTCAACTACATTATTAATCGGCCGCACTCCCGCCGCCTGCAACCGCTGCTGCAACCAAGCTGGAGAAGCAGCAATTTTTACACCTTCAATTGCCGTGCCGATGTAAATTGGGCATCCTTGCGCTTGGGATATTTCTACTGCCAAACCAGGACTTTCTTTGCCCTCAATCGCCACACCATTCGCTTCGGGAATTCTCAAACTCGCCCCAGTCAGCGCCGCCACTTCCCGCGCTACACCCACCATGCTCAAAGCGTCAGCACGGTTGGCAGTTGCTGTCAAGTCTAAAATCACATCGTCTAAACCCAAAAGTGGGCGAATATCGCTGCCCAATTCGGGATTTTCTAACTCGAAAATGTGAATGCCCGCTGACTCTTTCGCCAGTCCCAATTCTGCCAGAGAGCAAATCATTCCTTCGGAAGGAACGCCGCGCAATTTAGCAGGTTTAATCTTTAAATCAATAGTCGATAAAAAAGTTCCTACAACAGCGACAGGCACGTAGATGTCTGCCCTAGCGTTGGGTGCGCCGCAAACAATATTCAGAGCTTCTGAAGAGCCGACATCCACTTGACAAACTCTCAATTTGTCTGCATTCGGATGCTGTTCGCAGGCGATGATTTTGCCCAAAACTACGCCGCTTGCCCAAGGGCGGCGGTCTTCGATTTCTTCAACTTCAAAGCCTGCCATTGTCAGGGTTTCGGCTAATTCTTCCGGCGATATCGCCACATCCACCAATTCCCGGAGCCAGTTTAGAGAAATACGCATAATTTAGTCAGTAGTCAGTAGTTAGTTGTCAGTAGTTAGTTGTCCGTTGTCCGCCCCGGCGAACTTCGACTGTGTAGCCTCAGCATAAATTATCGGACACTCATACCACATTAGTTTATTTTTGTCAACACATTTTTGTGATTGACGCAAAAACGAGCGATGAGTCCAAAGGTCACTAATTGGTGACAAATTAGTAACATTCTCAAAATAGAATGAGGTATGCTAGAAGTATCTGACAGGACAAAGAGCATCTAAATTTAGCTCAATAGCTTTCATCTCCGCACTCTATCCGATCGAGGATGAGTGGCGGGATAAAAGCCCGCCCATCAAGGGGGTTCGAGGCCCCGTAGATGGACAATTATTTTTTATTTCAAGACTAACTTTCAAGCATGGTATAATTATGGCATGATTACAGCATATAAATACAAATTACGTCCTAACTCATGGCAAGCCAATCAATTTGATGAGTGGCTTAATTTGTTGCGGATGCAGTATAACTATAGGCTGTCAGAGCGTTTTAACTGGTATGAGTCCACTCGTTGCCCTCTCGATTCATGCTCTCTGGTATCATGCAGTATTGCTCCCATACTCGAACAGCCAGATTATTACTGGCAAAAGCGAGACTTACTCAATACCAAAAAGCTATTTCCTGAGTACAGACAGATTCATTCTCAGGTATTGCAGAATTGTGTTGAGAAAGTTAAAAAAGCTTTTGATCGATATATCAAGGCTGACAAAACTGGTCAGCGTTCTGGCAAGCCAAGATTTAAAGGGAAAGGTAGATATCACAGTTTCACCTATAGCCAGATGAAACAGGACTGCATCAAAGGTAATCGCATCACTTTACCGAAAATTGGTGACGTGAAGATTATCTTGCACCGTCCTATTCCCGATGGATTTAAAATCAAAACTGTTCAGATTGTCAAAGCTGCGGATGGTTACTATGTCACCTTGACTTTACAAGATGTCACCGTGCCAACCCTACGCTATGATATCAATCTCGATCGTGCAGTTGGTATTGATATGGGACTCAAGGATTTCTTGATAACCAGTGATGCTGATACTGTAACCATTCCTCAGTTTGCTAGAAAAGCCCAAAAGGATAAAAAACTGCGAAATAAATCTGTCTCTCGCAAAAAGAAAGGCAGTAATCGCAGACGAAAAGCTGTTAAACGTCTTGCTAAACATCATCAAAAAGTGGCAAGGCAACGCAGAGACTTTCATTGCAAGACTGCAAAGCGATTACTAGACAAATACGACCTAATTGGCTTTGAAGATTTGAATGTCAAAAGTTTGGCTAGAACTAGGATGGCAAAGTCAATCCTAGATGCTGGTTGGAGTGAATTCCTATCTATTCTGGTTTGTAAGGCTGAAAGTGCTGGCAAATTGGCTATAGCTGTGAATCCAAATGGCACTACCCAAAATTGTTCTAGTTGTGGTACTCGCATCCCTAAAACTATTGCCGACAGATGGCATAGTTGCCATGTCTGCGGTCTTGAACTAGATAGGGATGTGAATGCTGCAATTAATGTCAAGAATATTGCTGTCGGGCGGACAGTGATTAAAGCTCAGCGTGCTTCCGATGCAGATGCAGGATTAGCTGAGAAGCCCACCCTATACTCGTCCGCGAGTTAGGGTTGGGAGTCGTCACCAAGTCTTTAAACTATCTTCAAGGATAATCTACCGAAAAAACTCACAGCAGCGAGATAATCAAAATAGGGAAAAGATATCGGCCTAATAGACTTAGGTGCAATTCCAATTCGCAACCGGACGCACGGCCCGCCGGCAAATGATAGATCAGTATTTCTACCAGAAGCAGGAACAGGCAATTTGTGCGTCGATCGACGCTGACAAGATCAGAACAACATAGGCAAACTCAATCAACATGAGCTACTGCGTAAATCCGGGCTGTCCACATCCTCAAAACCCTGCTGACTCTATTCTCCAATGTCAGACGTGCGGTGCGCGGTTATTGCTGCGCGCTCGCTACCGAGTCATTGAACCGTTAGGACAAGGAGGTTTTGGAGCTACATTTCTGGCAAAAGACATCTCATTGCCCGGTCAACCGAGTTGCGTGGTCAAGCAACTGCGACCCAGTAGTTCGTCGCCGCGAGTTTTAGAGATGGCGCGGGAATTATTCAAGCGAGAGGCGAAAACCCTCGGCCAACTGGGCGACCACCCGCAAGTACCGAGGCTGCTAGACTATTTTGAAACGGAACAGCAATTTTACTTAGTTCAAGAGTATGTTAAAGGCTCGACTTTGAAACAAGAAGTCAAGCACTCAGGCCGTTTCAACGAATCGGACGTTAAAAATTTTCTATTAGAAATTCTGCCAGTAGTGCAATATATCCACAGCCAAGGAGTAATTCACCGAGACATCAAACCCGCAAATATTATTCGCCGAATTCAAGACGGCCACTTAGTTCTGATTGACTTCGGAGCGGTAAAAGACCAAGTTAGCCAAACAATATTATTAGACCCCGCAGACCAAAGCGCCAACACGAAATTTTCAGTTGGCACATTTAGTTTTGCCCCCCCGGAACAAATGGCGCTGCGGCCGATATTTGCCAGCGACATCTACGCGGTGGGCATGACTTGCTTGTACTTGCTGACAGGAAAATCGCCCAAGGATTTAGATTTTGATGGAGTTACCGGCGAAATTGTTTGGCAGCCCCACGTTCAGGTAAGTCCAAATTTTGCGCGGATTCTCGAAAAAATGCTGAAGCCGATGGTTGGCCACCGCTTCCAATCGGCAGCAGATGTCCTCAGAGCTCTCTCTGGCGAATTTGAAGACCCAAATCTTGTCGATGGCTTGGCAACTCAATTCAACGGCTCTTCTCGTGCAGTTGAAGAACCGACAATATTTAATGACGAGGGTTCTTCGTGGTCACGGCCGAGGAGCAAAATTAATCAAGATTTACGCTCGAACCACACCCGCGCTGGTAAAACTTCCTTCAGCCAATCTGGGAACACGGGGATGCAGCCGAGAGTTTCCCGGACTCTGGCTGAGTCAGGCAGAACTTTCGGAACGGTTGGACATTCTAGCGGCAATTTAGCAGCGTCAAAGGTATCGAAAGTTGCTCCTAAGTGGGACACGAACAGCTTGCGAGCGGCATATTTTAAAGGCAAGCGCGATTTTGCTGACTGCGAACTGTCTGGCCTACAACTGCAAAAATTGCAGTTAGCGGGAAGTAATTTTTATCAGGCTAGGTTGGTGAAGGCAAATTTGCAAGCAGCGGATTTGTCGGGGGCGAATTTGGGTCACGCCCGGTTAATTCAGGCGAATTTGCGAGATGCTAATTTGACTGAGGCTTATTGCAGCACTGCCAATTTTGAAGGCGCGGATTTCCGAGGTGCTGACTTGACGGGGGCTTATTTGACTAAGGCGAATTTGCGGGGAGCAAATTTGTGCGGGGCGAATCTTACCAACGCTACAGTTTCTGACGAACAACTGGCAATGGCAAAGACCAATTGGCTTACTGTTAAGCCGGATGGTAAGCGGACTTTTGGATTTTAAGAAGTCATTAGTCATCAGTCATCAGTCATCAGTCATTAGTCAGAAGAAGGAAGAAGAAAAAATGCTCCCACTCTCCCACTCTCCCTCTCTCCCTCTCTCCCTCTCTCCCCCTCTCCCCTACTTCCAACTCCCCCAGTCAGGTGAGTCGTCAGGAGGAAGCCCGATCGCCGATGGGCCGCCTAAATTAAAAACTAGGAATGGAGGATTCGATCGCACCTAAACATGAAACTGCTCAACCGCCGCACTCGAACGCTTCTGTACACCGGCATCCTGGCGCTGGCCTACTTTGTTACCGGAAAACTCGCAGCGTCGATGCTGGGACTGGTGAAAGCCGAACCCTCCCCCGTGTGGCCGCCCGCCGGTATTGCTCTAGCGGCACTGCTACTGCAAGGGCGACGGATGTGGCCGGGAATTGTCCTCGGTTCAGTGCTGTTAAACTCTACCGGTGGTATACCGTCGGCTGTCATTGTCACATCGGCCTTTAGCGTCACCCTGCAAGCGCTGGCTGGAGAGGCTTTGCTGAGGGAGAGCGGATTTTCTACCAAACTCGATCGACTGCGAGATGTTCTGGCTTTAGTAGCGGGCGCTGTCATCGGGTCTACTCTTGTGGGTTCTATCCTCGGCAACTTGGGTACGTGCATTTTTGGTTGGGCTCAGTGGAGCAATTTCTCTCGCAACTGGTGGACTACGTGGCTCGGAGACGGCATGGGAATTTTGATTGTCACGCCTGTGCTGCTGACTTTGAACCACGCCGTTAACAGTTTTAAATTTCCACTAAAACTGAGAGCTTTCACTATTCTCAATTACTTGTTTAGGAACAGGCAAGATGCCTGTTCCACAAGAGATGAATTTTCTTGTGGAACAGGCATCTTGCCTGTTCTTGACAATGGTGTTAATTGTGAGATTAAACCGGGGATTATTTCAAGATTAAAATCATTTTTTAACGGGGACAATTACCAATCAAAATTTACAAATTATTCAAGCAGGTTTCCTGCACCTGAAACCCGCTATAATGTTCTATTTTTAATTATTAATTATTCAGAAGTAGCGCTGTGGCTGACTCTCTTGCTGAGCGTGAGCTGGCTGTTCTTTTGCTCAAAAACACAAGCGGCGATCGCTCTGTATCCGCTGGAGTATCTGCCTTTTCCTCTGATAGTTTGGGCCGCCCTGCGCTTTCAACCGCCGGGAGCGATTTTTGCTTATTCGATCGTCTCTTACATCGCGATTTGGGGAGCAGTGCAGGGAGGCGGCCCGTTTTTGGCCAAAAGCGATAATCTCAAACAGGCGGTTTTATTTTTACAAGCTTTTACCGGTACGATCGCCCTAGTGGCTCTGATGTTGGCCGCCGCCGTAGCAGAACGCCAGCAAGCGCTCTTTGAGGTGCGCCGCACGGCCGCCATGCTGCGCGATCGCGAAGCTAGTTTAGCCAACGCTCAGCGCATCGCTCAGTTGGGAAATTGGGATTTAAATTGCGCTGCCCTCACAGCAACTGACAACTGCCAAGAATCCGCAGAAGATCGTATATCCAATATCGAATTGCGGTGGTCAAACGAACTTTACCGCCTCTTGGGTTTTGCTCCGGGAACTGTCAAACCCACACCAGAAGTTTTTTTGCAGGCTGTACATCCAGAAGACCGAGAATTGGTGGCGCGAGCGCAGCGCCAAGCTATGTTTGAGCGCCAAGCCTATTGCATTAACTACCGAATTGTGCTAGCAGACGGCTCCGAACGCACTGTCTGCGAACAGTCGGCCATTCAGTCAGGGGCGATCGCCGCGACAGTCCAAGACGTTACCGAACGCCACCGCGCGGAAACCGCTTTGCGGGCGTCCTCCGATCGCGATCGCTTGCTCTCAGAAATCGCCCTGCGAATTCGCAACTCCCTCGACCTCGAAGAAATTCTCAATACTACTGTTGCCGAAGTCCGGCAATTTTTCAAGGCAGACCGCGCTTTCATCGGTATTGTGGACGCGGACGGGGTAAATCTTCCTAGCCCGGTGTACGGTAAGGTTGTGGCTGAGTCTGTGGCAAGCCAATGCCGTTCTCTTTTGGGGTGGGTACTCGCTGACGAGAATCACCTCGAAAGCCAGAAAACTTTTTATGCTAACAACCGCGTCCGAGCTCTCTCCGATACTGCTAGCGTTCAACTCAGCGTTCCAATTGCCCAATTGTACAGCGACTATCAAATTAGAGCGACGTTAAATGTGCCGATCTTCCTGGGGGATGAATTGTTCGGGATCTTGGCCGTCAACCAGTGCTCCGGGCCCCGCCAGTGGCAGGAATTTGAAATTGATTTGTTGGAAAAACTCGCTACTCAAGTGGCGATCGCTCTACAGCAAGCCCAACTTTTGCAGCAGGTAAAAGCTCTGAATGCCAACTTGGAATCTCAAGTCGAGGAACGCACCCGCCAACTACAGCAAAAAATGCACGAGTTGCAAGAAAGCAACCGCCTGAAAGACCTATTTTTGCACGCAGTTTCTCACAATCTCCGCACTCCTGTTATGGGAATGTTAATACTACTGAAAAATTTGCTCAACAAATCGGCCTCTGACTCTCTACAAGATGTTCCCGTTTCTCGATCGATTTTGCAGCGCATCGTTCAGGCCAGCGAACACCAGTTGACTATGGTTAATGCCCTGCTCGACGCTCACGCTAGCGAGGTCAAAGGTATTGTTCTCAATACTGTACCGCTGCATTTGCCGTCTTTAGCTTCAGCCATTGTTGCCGATTTAGAACCGATGCTGGCCAAAAATCAAGCAACTTTGACTCAGGAAATACCAGTGGATTTGCCACAAGTCAAGGCCGATCGCCAACACTTGCAGCGGGTCCTAGAAAATCTGTTGACTAATGCTATTAAACACAATCCTCCGGGAGTCAATATAACTTTGAAAGCCGAGGTAATTGAAGTTGAAACAGCGCTAAGTTATGAAGAAAATTTACATGGTTTAACATCGCCCAATAATCCGATCGCCCGCTGTATCGCTAACCGGATACCTGCTGCGGACGATCGTCCTAGGATAGGCGAGACCACCCAGAAAAATCAGGAAGCCCTGGCCAAATTTAACCTCGACGGCAGTTGCAAAATGCCCCGCTATCAGGGCCAAATTGGCAATATCGGCAGCAAATTGCCCGGAGTCACCGTAAAAATGGTTCGCTGTACTGTAACAGATAATGGAGTGGGAATCAGCGCCAAACAGCGGGAATCTCTATTTGAACTTTACGTTCACGACCCTAATAGCCGACAATTAACAGGGCTGGGTTTGGGCTTGTACCTCTCCAAGCAAATTATCAAAGCTCACGGCGGCGAAATCGGCGTCGAAAGCACTCCCGGAGGTGGCTCGACTTTCTGGTTTTCGCTACCTGCTGTCAACTCAGATGAGCCCTCTTTCTCAATCTAAAATCTAAAATCTAAAATGGTATGAACTATTGGGGCAATGCAAAATCAGTTCAGGCGTTAACGGTTTATGAGGTGTGGCGCGATCGCTTCCTCCGAGATCGGCTACGCCCTGCTGTCGGAATTGCCATCTTTTTTGCCTTCACAATAACTGTCTATTTTCTGGGCGAAAGATTCTTCGCTCGCCAGGAGTTTAAAAGTGTTTATTTGTACACGAGCGCTGCTGTAGAATTGGGTTTGTTGACCTGTTTTGTGTTGCAAAAAACCTCCTTTGGACAGCGCTATCCCGGTTTGCTATTTTTGGGTTTTTCGTGGTCGCTGACGGTGGTTGTACAGCTTGGGCTAGCTGTGGCACAAGCCGGGGAATTACCAATTTTTACCTGGAGTTTAGCCTTTCTGATCCAAGCTACGCTGATGCCCGTCCGCTGGCGCCTCCACCTGATTTCTCAACTCGGCGTTTTGTTTTGCCACGTCGGGATAAATTTGGTTTTAAATCTAAGTTTTGCTAAGTATACTCCTTTTAAGTTGACCGGGTTGTACTTATATTTGTTTTGGTTTTGTTTGATTTGCGATTTGTCGGTTTATTGGTACGAATGTCTGCAACGGAAAGAGTTTAGTACCAGGCGTGAGTTGGAATCTGCTTACCAGCAGTTGGAGGCGGCGGAGGCGAAATACCGCAGCATTTTTGAGAATGCCGGCGAGGGGATTTTTCAAAGCACTCCCGATGGTCGTTATATTACTGCCAATCCCGCTTTGGCGCGGATTTACGGCTGCGATTCCCCGGAAGAAGTGACGGCAAAGTTTACTGATATTGAGCGGCAGTTGTACGTCGATCCGGCTCGCAGAAATGAGTTTTTGCGATCGATCGAGGAAAGCGGCACAGTATCGGATTTTGAATCTAAAATTTACCGCTGTGACGGCAGTATTGTCTGGATTTCCGAGAAGGCGCGGGCGGTACGGGACAGCAGCGGCGCCGTGCTTTATTATGAGGGTTTAATTGAGGATATCACGCAGCGCAAACAAGCACAAGAATCGCTACGGCTGTTTATCCACGCTCTTTCTCACGACTTGCGAAACCCGGTGGCGGGAATGTTAATGGTGCTGAAAAATTGGCAAACGAAAACCGGGGATTCGATCGCAATTCCCCGTTCTATTTTGGATCGGATGATTCAAGGTAGCGAGCAGCAATTGCGCTTGATAAATTCGCTGTTGGAAGTTCACGCCGGGGAATTGCGCGGTTTGGTTTTGCACTGCGATGCCGTTGATTTGAGGGCGATAGTTGAAGCTGCTGCGACAGATTTGGAGCCTTTAATGAATGAGGGTAAAGCTACTTTTAAAAATTTGGTTCCCGAAGATTTGCCAGCCGTGAATGCTGACAAAACTCAGTTGTGGCGTGTGTTCTCTAATTTGATTGCTAATGCTTTGAAACACAATCTGCCCGGACTTAATTTAACCGTTTCGGCTCAATTAATCAAGGCCGGTAAATTAACTATAAATCAAACAACAGCAAAACAAAACATCGACAAATTACCGATTACCAATCCACAATTCCCCATTACCAATCCCGGAAGTAGGATGATTTACTGTACCGTGGAAGATGACGGGGTGGGAATATTGCCGGAACAGTGCGAACATCTTTTTGACCTTTACGTTAGGGGCGATCAATCCCGACACTCCGTCGGTTTGGGTTTGGGTCTATATCTTTGTCGGCAAATTATTGGCGCTCACGGTGGCCAAATAGGGGTAATTAGCACTCCCGGTGCTGGGGCAAGTTTTTGGTTTACTTTGCCGCTAGCTGAGAATTTCCGTTGATTTTTTTGTATTTTAAATTACATTTAATCTAGCAACCGTCCCAGATATTTAGAACGTTATTAATTGCTGAAACCTTTGCGAAATATGCTTCTTCCTTCTGCCTGGGGCTATACTTTTGTTGTGCCGTCGCAGGTGCTTTTTGAGTGGTTCAAGCCAAATCAGTCGATCGGGCTATTTCGCTCGGACTATTGATATTAATTTAAAACCGTGGTATAGTGACCAAAATGTTTTTAAAGGAAAAAATAAATTTCCGATCTTCACATTTTCTTTAGAAACATCATTTAATCTAGAAAATCTCTAAAACTAGATAAAAAATATGCAATTTATGTTTGTCGAGCAAAGCTCAGAAAATACAGCTAAAGACGATGCAGCTAAGTACGACTCAGCTAAATATAACGAGCGGTCGTTCTCAACTTTAATTCGGGCGCTCCGTCTTTCCCAAGGTTACTTTTCTTTCGTTTTAGTCAACTGCAACTCGCTAGCTTTGCGGCAGCAAATAGTCGATCGGCTGCAAGCAAATTGTCCCGTGAAACCGCGACAACTGTTTTTGCCCAAATCGGCGACAACTCTCTACACGACAATCGCAGCAGAAATAGATGGCGAAAAGCCTCCAGCTTTAATGCTCCTCGGTTTGGAATCCGTGGAGCCGATCGATAGATTGCTCGTTTCTACCAACCTACTATGCAGCGAATTCAGCAAAACATTTTCGTTTCCCCTCGTCTTTTGGGTGACGGATGAGCTCCTGAGAAAAATCATTCGTACCGCCCCGGATTTATACAATCGGATGACGACAATTAGATTTATCAGTAATTAGTAATCAGCCCATCGATTTTAGATTTTAGATTTTAGATTTTAGATTTTAGGTTTTTAACAGTCAACAGCCCATCGATTTTAGATTTTAGATTTTAGATTTTAGATTTTAGATTTTTAACAGTCAACAGTCAACAGTCAACAGTCAACAGCCAACAGTCAACAGTCAACAGTCAACTGTTAAATTCCGCTTCCCACATCTGGACTAATTCTCGCGCCGCCGCAGTTCCCTCAGCAGGAAAACTTGCCAAAAAGTCTTTATCAGCCCCCACGTCGTAAGGCCCTTCCTTAAACTCCAAAATCACAGTATCCTGTGTCAAAGCTACTAACGTTTGACACTCTCCGGGCTAAAGCCACGGAGATTCTTAAGACTTAAGTCTTAAACGCGCTGTCAAATCGCATCTACACGCTCGAAACAACTACTTGCACGAGAAGTATTGCTGTTGCGCTTACTTTTGTTTTTAGATCGCTTTCTGATTCCATCAATAATCCAGTTAGGTACGCTCAACGACTCACTATTACGTGTTTGGACAGGCTCGGCATTGCCGAGTAGCGATCCAACCCAGGAGTTTCACCTTATGAAATCGTTTCAACACGTAGATGGTTGTTCTTACTTGCCTGTCTAAATTATAAACTTTAGCTGAGGATTTATTAGATATTTTAACAAAGTTTTATAATTAAAGCCGTCAAGCTTATGACGGGGCTTCAAACCCAATTTTTTGGTGAACAAATGGGCTAGTCTGGGATCATCGTTATCAGCATCTCTTGACACATGGAAATCGCAACTCAGGTGCGTATCACTAAGGCAATGCGTTTGTCAAGTATCTTTAGAAAAAGTATTAGCCCGATCGCCCTTTCGACTATTCTAGTCTGCGCCAATACCGTTTTTGCATCTGAACCGACGGCGGCACTGTTGGTTCAGCAGCAATTCTCACAGCAGCAACTTAAAGAAGAAATTCACGATCGAGTTCAAGAAGAAGTTGACATTGCTTTCGGGCGCACGGCGGTACTGCTGAACGGGCTGATAATTGCCCTAACTTTGTTTCCGACAGCAGCCGGAGTCGGGGTTTGGTTTCTGTTGAGCAAATTGTCCAAGCAGACAACAATTGCCCGCCAAGAAATTGAAAGTCTCCATTACGATACAATCTCTCAATTAAAACTATTAATTTCCGACGCTGAAACTATCTTAGGCGAAATTCAAAACCCAAGTCACTCGACCGAGGCAGAAACAGACCTTTTATTCCCCGATGCCCAAATTCAAGAATTTGCTCCGGTTAACTATGGCAATTACCAAAAGTTATTGACGGCCGCCGACTATGCTAAACAGGGAGATGCTTGTTTCTTTGAAAACCGTTATCAAGATGCGATCGCCGCTTACGATCAGGCCCTGCAAATTCAGCCGGATTTAGCCGATACTTGGAATAACCGAGGAGTAGTGCTCACGAGAATGCAGCGGTATCCAGAGGCGATCGCCTCTTACGAACAAGCTACTACAATTCGCCCCAATTATCCCGATGCTTGGAACAATCGAGGCGTGGTATTGTTGGAGTTGCAGAAGTACCAGGAGGCGATCGGCTGTTACGAACAAGCAATTCAAGCCAAACCCGATTATGCCGATGCTTGGAACAACCGAGGCGTTGCTTTTTCCAAAATGCAGGAGTACGAACAAGCAGTAATTTCTTACAATCAAGCCCTACAAATTAAAAATGATTATACTGACGCTTGGAACAATCGAGGCGTTGCACTCTCCAAATTGCAAAAATACGAAGATGCGATCGCTTCCTACGACAATGCTGCTAAAATCCGACCTGATTTTTACCGAATTTGGTACAACAAAGCCCGATGTTATGCCCTACAAGGTAAAATTGAATTAGCCATTGAAAATTTAAAGCGCGCCCTCAATCTCAATCCGAATGTATGTAAAGAGTTGGCAAAAAGTGAAGCTGATTTGGAGAAGATTCGCGAACATGAAGCCTTCAAGCAGTTGATTAATTGAGCGGAACTAAGTAGATGAGTGGGAAAATACCTACAGCCTATTCCAGGTTTACGAAGTTTAGGGACAAAGGTTTTCGCCGTTTCCCTACGGGGATATGACGCTAGGCGGGGGTACTTCATAAGCGTGGAATCTGCTGTAATACCAATTTTAAAAAAGAATGCAACAGTATTCTTGTTCCCCCCGCAATGCAGCGGGGGGGCTAGGGGGGGTCGAAGAGTGTTGCACGATTTTAGAGAATTAGTATTACTTCTGTTTGATTACTACCAAAGTAATGTCATCAAATACTTTTTGCTCCCCGATGTATCGCCGCACGTCGTCAATAACAGCTTGCTTGATTTCTGTTGCTGACTTTTCCCTGTTAAGGACAACAACTTCAATCAATGGCTCGATACCGTATTGATTTTTATTCATATCAAAAGCTTCGGTAATTCCATCTGTGTAGAGTACGACAACATCCCCCGAATTCAACTGTATTTCAGTAGAAGCAATGAAATCGGCAATATCTGCTTCCAAGGCGATGGGAAAACCTAACTCTATGGTATCAATCCGCTCTACTTCGCCGCTGTCACGCACGACAATCACCTCTTCGTGCTGTCCGCTCAAATGCAGGGTGTTGTCCCCCCGATATTCCAGCAAAGAAAGGCTCATATTTTTACCGGAATCCATGCGCTCTACGTTGTCAAAAAGCGTTTGGTTGACTGTCTGTAATAATTTAACGGGGTCGGTTTCCTTGTGAACCAGCAAAGTGCGAATTGCTGTTTGCGCCATAATCATTAACACGCCACTTTCTAAACCGTGTCCTGTCACGTCGCCGATGCCAATTGTGGCTTTACCGCCGTGATTTAGTACGTCGTAGTAGTCGCCACCAACTTCATCAGCCGGTTCCATGAAGGCAGCAATTTCTAGCCCTGCAATTGAGTCTAATTCCTGCTGTTGAGGCAAAATCATTTGTTGCAGGCGGCGGGTTACGTCTAGTTCGGCACTCATACGAAGGTTTTCTACTTTTAGCCGTTGGTTCAAAACCAATATTTCTTTATTAGCTTGGGCTAATTGTGCGGTGCGTTCTTCTACTTTTTGCTCTAGGGTTTGATAAAGTTGGGCATTTTCTAGGGCGATAGATGCCTGGGAAGATAGGAGTTGTAAAACTTCTATTCGCGCTGGGGTGAATACTTTTTCTGCTAGGTTGTTTTCTAAGTAAACTACGCCCATGAAGCGACCTTGATTGATGATGGGAGTACAGAGTATGGATTTGGTTTGATGGGCAACAATATAGGGGTCGGCGGCAAACATTGCCTCGGTGGTAGCATTGTTTAAGACGGCAGGTTTTTTGGTTCTTTCTACATAGTTGATGACGCTGATGGGGAGGAATTCGGGGAGGGGCAGATGGGGGATTTGTGAGAGGGTGATGTTGTCGCCTTCCACTTGTCCGACGGCTTCTATGGTGAATGTGTTTGAGTGTTTGAGTAGCAAATATCCGGTTTGTGCGCCGGCATTTTCTATGGCGATTTTGATTAGTTTTGCTAGCAATTCACTGAGGACTATTTCACTGGAGATGGCTTGGGCGGCTTTGAAGACGGAGGCTAAGTCAAATCCTTCGGAATTGCTGCTACTGGTAATGATGGTGGCTAAGGTGAGGCTGGTTTCTGGGGGTTTTTGAGCGTTGATTTTGGCGAAGAATTGCGGATATCGGGTTTCTAAGTCTTTGACTTTGGCTTTGGCTCCCCAGCGGATGTAGCAGTAGTATGCTTCTAGTAGGAAGAAGCGGGCCATGTTTTCTTGGCCGCGAGTTAGGTGAAATTCGCCGGTGAGTTCGTTGGCGAGGGCTTCTTCTTGGGTGTATTGTTGTTCTCTGGCCCCGGTGATGGCCGCATCGTAGAGGGTGATGGCTGCGGGGTAGTCTCCTAAAATTCTCGCTTTTTCTGCTTCTACTAACTCGTATTTGTGTTGGTAGTTGGCGGGGCAATTGTTGGCCCAATGTCTCATTGTTTGTTGATTGGTGGCTACTTGTTGGAGATATTCTCTCTGTTCGGTTTCGCTGACGTGGGGATATTGAGCGAGGAGGCTGAGGGAGTAGTAAAAGTTGAGTTGTGCTGTAGCCATCAAACCGCCAGCAGGTGCCTTATATTTATCTGCTTGTCGAGCATTCTCAACGGCGACTTCTGGTTCTTTAAATAAATATGAAAGTAAAGTTTTAAAAGTGTATATAAAAAACAAGTTATAATAATTATTCATTTGTAATGCAGCTTCAATAGACTCTTTTTCATTATATTGATCGCCTGTTAACTCAGTTAGTCGGTTTGACTGACCCAGTAAATTCAAGTAAAGTTGTTGACACATCTTAATAGCTTCAAAAGAATGAGATTGCTTTAGTTTGCCAATCAAAGATACATACTCTCTGGTTTTAACATCAAGCAAATCTAAGTCGTTGCCCGCAAAGAATATATGAAGATTATTTACTATAATTGCGTAACACCCATACTCTAAATTTCCTGTTTCTAGCCCACTATTAACAGCGTCTTGCAAAGAGTCTATGGTTTCCCTAACATGGTCTTTCCAGTGTCGAATAGATAAGTTAAAGCAATATAAAACAATTACTTTTATATTTTTGGCATTAAATTGCTCCAAAAATCTTAAAGATAACTGACCAAATCTATATCCTGAATCAATATCTCCAGAAGCAGTCAAAAAGATACCATAATGAACGTACACGCCAGCAGCTAAAGGAGGATTTCCGTAAGTTAAGCAGAGATCCACCATTGCAAATAAAAGCCGTGGCAGTAAAGCAGGATTCGTAATATAAGCAGCCGAAGTAACACTTAAAAGAATCCGAATTGCGGCAAACTTATAAGGATCGGTCATTTCGGGAAGGTCGCATAAATCCTCAATTTGTTTATTTTCTTCGGTCATTTTTCTTGAAATTACCTGAATCAAAATTCCGGGATTTTCTGACATTTTCGACAGCGAAATACCTAATTTTTCCAGCACTTCTAGCCCTGTATCTATTGCTTCTGATAGCCTGTATTGAGAAATATAAGACTGAATTTTTACCTCGTAAACTTTCACTCTGTCTAAAAGCGTTTTTCCCTCTTGCAGCACAACTTCTAAAAGCTGTTCCGCCCGTGCAAAATTACCGTTTAAATATTCAGCTTCTACGGTTTCCACATAGATAGGCAGCGTCAAGTCATAATCACTCAGCCAACTATCGGCAGCCAGCAGTCCCAAACTGAGATTAAAATAATTAACAGCCGCTTCAAAGGCTGCGGATGCTTTAGCTTTTTGACCGGCAATCAAGTTAAGTTCTGCTAACAGGTTTTTGTCTGACTGTGCGGCTAGTAGCGGTAATTCCTCTGTGGTTGTCTCTATACCAAAATTCAATTGATTAACCAGGGCAAAAATATTGTTTTTGCGTTCTTCTGCTGTGGTATTTTGCAGCAGCAGTTGACCGATTTGGAAGTGAGTTGATTTTTTCTCGGTTTCGGGAATCAGAGAATAGGCAGATTGCTGCACTCTGTCGTGCAAGAATTTGTAATCTACTTTCACATCTTGCAGCCGCACTGATTCAGATTCCGAATCGACAAATACCAAGGGAATTTTGTAGGCTTCGGAGAGGGGTAAAATCAAACCCGCCTGAAGCGCTGGCCACAACTGTGCCCCGGATACTAATTCTGATGCTTGGTTGACAATCGCTAAAACATCTAAGTTGAAAGTGTTGCCAACGCAAGCGGCAAGTTTTAAGGCTTTCTGAGTAACCTCTGGTAGTTTTTGAATGTTTCTAGCAATCAGTTCGACCACGTTTAAATCGGTAATGCCAATGGCTTGGATTGCCTCGATATCCCATTGCCATTTATCGCTGCTGGCTTCATAATGCAGCAGGTTTTCCAAGGCGAGGGTTTTCAGCAGTTGGGTTAAAAAGAAAGGGTTGCCTTGGGTTTTGCTAAACAGGAGTTGTGAAAAGGATTGAATGCGTTTTGTGGCTGCGGATTCATTGAGAGTATCGGCAATCAGTTGGCTAACATGATTTAGCGCTAAAGGTTGGACGGTGATGTTGTTGAGATTTGCCCCCGATGCGCGGATTTTTTCTAAGGTTTGAATTAAAGGGTGAGTGGGGTTGACTTCGTTATCGCGATATGCTCCAATGATTAACAAAAATTGGCTGTCAGAGTCACTCATCAGCAGTTGCATCAGTTTCAGGGAGGCTGCATCTGCCCACTGCAAGTCATCTAAAAAAAGGACAACGGGGTGTTGGGGCTGACAAAAGACTTTGAGGAATTGTTGAAAAACTCGATTGAAGCGGTTTTGTGATTCTGTTGGCCCTAATTGCGGTACTTCTGGCTGGGGGCCGATAATGAATTCAACTTCGGGGATGACATCAATAATGACTTGGGCATTGGGGATCAGGGCATCTAAGAGTTGATGTTTCCAACTGGCAACTTGTCCGGCATTTTCTGTGAGTAATTGGTTAATTAAGGCTTGAAAAGCTGTGATGATGGCTGAGTAGGGAATGTTACGGTTAAATTGGTCAAATTTGCCGGAAATGAAATAACCCCGCTGGCGGACTATGGGTTTGTGAACTTCGTTGACGATGGCGGTTTTGCCAATGCCCGAATAACCGGATACTAGGATCATTTCGGCATGGCTTTGATCCCGCCCGGCCCCCCTTGATAAGGGGGGGGTAAGAGAGGGTTCTTCGCTTGGAACCCCCCCGGCCCCCCTTGCTAAGGGGGGAGTAAGAGGGGATTCCTCTAAAGCCCCCTTACTAAGGGGGTTGGGGGTTAGAGATGTTGGGGTTATAGAGGGTTCTTCGCTTGGAACCCCCCCGGCCCCCCTTGCTAAGGGGGGAGTAAGAGTGGATTCCTCTAAAGCCCCCTTACTAAGGGGGTTGGGGGTTAGAGATGTCGGGGTTATAGAGGAGTGGCTAATTCTTTCAAAGGCGGCTAGTAATTCTATTACTTCCTGTTCGCGGCCGTAAAGTTTTTGTGGTATCAGTAATTGGCTACCTTTGTCACGGGTGGCAATGGCAAAAGGTGCTATTGTTCCTGTAGCAAGCAACTGATTTAAACAAGTTTCTAAGTCAAATTTTAATCCCGCTGCGCTCTGATATCTCTCTTCGGCATTTTTCGCTAAGAGCTTCATTACGATATCAGAAATAATTTGAGGAATTTCTCTAATTTCACAAATAGGTAAAGGCTGTTTAGCTAAGTGACAATGTATTAACTCCATCGGATCGACCGTAGAAAAAGGTAACTGACCCGCCAGCATTTCGTATAAAGTAACTCCTAAAGAATAATAGTCGGTTCGGTAATCTACCGAGCGGTTCATTCGCCCCGTTTGTTCTGGGGAGAGATAGGCGAGAGTACCCGCCAGTTCTGAGGGGTTGCTCACAGATTGATTTTCTTGTTGCAGGCGGGAGGAAATGCTAAAGTCAGTGAGTTTGACTTCGCCTGTGGTAGAGTTAATAATGATATTGCCCGGTTTAATATCTTTGTGAATAATCGAATGGCGGTGCAAATAATCTAAGGCATCTATTAAGGCAATGGCAATTCTCAGAACTTCTGTCAAAGGGAAGGTTTGGTTAGTAAGTAACTGGTCGAGAGAGGAGCCGCCAAAATCTTCTAAGATTAGGGCAAAGCTATTGCGATAGTTTTCTAGGCTATAGACTTTGGTGATACTAGAACTGTCTAGGGGTTGGGTAATTTTGTATTCATTTCTGAGGCGGGTGACTTCTTCCAGAGTTGGGTACTCGGATTTGAGGAGTTTGACGATAATGGGTTGCTGGTCTGCTTCGCGGTAGCCTCGATAAACCAAACTTTTTACGCCGCTGTGAAGTTCTTGTACAATGCGATATCCGTTAAGTCCGAGCATAGTCCCTGCGCTGGTTGGTATTGTGCTTGTTAGTGATATTAGCCTATCGGGAGTGAAAACCACTGTATCATCAAGAAAATCCGTAAAAATTCATATTTTGCATGACGATAGAAAAGCTGTAGGGGCGGGTTCACCAACAATATTTGGTGAAAATCAACCATCTGATAAACCCGCCCCGGCCGGAATATTATGATGGTCAACTCATCGGATAGGATATGACATGAAGCGATCGGGAGATTTGTCGTTGGGTGGGGGCGGGTTTATGAGATAATCTATCTTAACCAAATATTGTTGGTGAACCCGCCCCTACAACATTTAACATAATACAATAAGCCAGGTCGCGGTCAATAGTTGCTGATCGAGACTGTAGAGAACTCATCTGTTATAGAATAACAGCAAAATCTATATTTCCCACAAAAGGGAGCTAGGAGAAAATTATGGCATTTCCGCAGGATTGGAGAAGCGCTGAAGCTGAAATATCTCGGTTCATTGCTCAGTCATGGTTAAACCCTGAACTTTACAATAACTTGCTCACTCGACCCACCGCTACCCTCCGGGAGGCTGGATTAATTGAAGACTTCGTAGAAGTCCGCATCAATCAGAGTCCCGATGCAGTTCCCGTCCTTCTAGGTACTCAAGGGGAAACGGTGATTTATGTCCTACCCCTACCTCCCAAACCCGATGATCTGACAGAGGAACAGATTAGCAGTTGGCTTGATGGGCGGGCTGAGATATTACCAGGAAGACTTAGGGTCTGTTGCACCTAAAGTTCCTTTAGCTTACCGCAGGCGGAACCCGTAGCTTGCCAGTTTTTCGGCCCCGCTTGTCTAGTCGCAGCGGGGCCGCTTCAGGAGAGTTGGCTGTAGTAAAGAGACGTAATTTTTCCCAACCTACTTCCCTTATTTTTGGGATTGTATCTGAATTATATGGCTGCGGCGGGTTTATATTATTTGTTAATAATTATCCCATATCACCGCTAACCCGCCCCGGCTTTTATCTGACGCTAAAATCCATTCAAACATTATATTAAACACCCTTCAGGATGCTCTACCAACCAAAGTTTAAAAATTGCTTCACCGTCGAAATCATCAAATCGGTGGGAGTATTCCTGATCTCCGAGTCAGATTCCTTCGTCCTCTCAGGCCACCTTTACGAACTATTAACCCCCTTAATTAACGGTAACAACACCGCAGACGAAATCGTCAATCAACTGCGAGGTCAAGCCTCACCGCCAGAAATTTACTATACCCTAGCCCTGCTAGAAAAACAAGGCCACCTGATCGAAAACGACACCTCCCTCCCCGATGAAACTGCTGCATTCTACACCCTTTTAAACATCTCCCCTCAGCAAGCCACATCGCGCCTACAATCCCTCAAAGTAGCCGTCATCTCCTACAGCCAAATTCCAGCAGAAACTTGCATTAGCGCCCTAGAAACCCTCGGCATTCAAACCTCGGCCACCGCAGATATCACCGTCATCCTAGCCGACGATTACCTGCAACCAGAACTGGGCGAATTCAACCAAAAAGCCCTTCAAACAGGCAACCCTTGGCTACTCGTCAAACCTACAAGTTCCACAATTTGGGTTGGCCCGATTTTCCACCCCGAAACCACCGCCTGCTGGGAATGTCTCGCCCAACGCCTGAGAGCAAATCGCCCCACCCAAAGCTTCATCCAGCGTCAAAAAAACTACTCAACACCCTTATTAAATCCCCCATCTTACCTACCTTCCACCCTACAAATGGGTTTAAATTTAGCCGCCACAGAACTAGCAAAATGGATTATCCAAGGCAATAATAAAACCTTAGAAAATACAATAATTGCCTTTGACACCAAAACCCTCAAAACCACCAACCACACCATAACTAAACGCCCCCAATGCCCCGAATGCGGTCAACTTCCGCCCCAAGAAATCCAGCCCTTTGTCCTCCAAAGCCAGAAAAAAACCTTTACCGCCGACGGCGGACATCGCGGCTTTTCCCCAACCGAAACCCTGCAAAAATTTGACAGCCAAATCAGTCCCATAACCGGAGTTGTGCGCGGTTTACTCAAAGTTCCCCAAACAACCAATGCTTTAACACCGAACTACTTAGCCGGCCACAATTTCGCTACCATGTTCGATGACTTGTACTTCCTCAAAGAAAACTTACGCGGCAGAAGTGCCGGCAAAGGCAAAACCGACGAACAAGCCAAAGCCAGTGCCTTGGGAGAAGCCATTGAGAGATATTCCGGCGTATTTCAAGGCGACGAAATCCGAAAAAAAGGCAGCTATCAAACAATGGGAGAAACCGCCCTTCACCCCAATGATTGCATGGGTTTTAGTGCAGCGCAATATAACACTCGCCACGAATGGAATAAAACCTGTAATAACTTCTTTCAAAGAGTCCCCGAACCCTTCGATACCAGCCGAGAAATTGACTGGACACCAATTTGGTCATTAACTCATCAACGAGTCAAATATTTACCCACAGCTTACTGTTATTACGGCTATCCCAAACCCGAAAAACCCGACTGTTGGGCGGACTCCAACGGTAGCGCCGCCGGCAATACCAAAGAAGAGGCAATTTTGCAAGGATTTATGGAATTAGTCGAGCGAGATAGCGTTGCCTTGTGGTGGTACAATCGAGTTAAAGTCCCCGCAGTTGATTTAGATAGCTTTAACGATTCCTACATTCAAGAACTCAGAAACTATTATCAAAGTATAGAGCGAAGTCTCTGGGTTTTAGACCTCACCAGTGATTTTAACATTCCCGTTTTTGCCGCCCTTTCTCACCGCATCGACAGAGAAATCGAAGACATTATTTTTGGTTTTGGCGCACATTTCGATCCCAAAATTGCCCTATCTCGCGCTTTAACAGAAGTCAATCAATCGTTACCCGCAGTATTAACCTTTAACAGCGATGGTAGCACAAATTACGGCGTTTCCGACGGCCTCACTGTTGAGTGGTACAAAACCGCCACCCTAGAAAATAAATCTTATTTAACGCCCGATACTTCCCAACCTTTAAAATTACTATCTGACTATCCCCCCTTAGCCAGCGATGATTTAAAAGCAGACGTTGAAAAGTGCGTAAAAATAGCTGAAACATTAGGCTTAGAAACCTTTGTTTTAGATCAAACCAGGCCCGACATTGGCTTAAATGTCGTCAAAGTTATAGTACCAGGAATGCGGCACTTTTGGAAACGCTTAGCACCAGGGCGACTTTATGACATTCCCGTGAAATTAGGCTGGCTAGATGCACCAATCCCCGAACACCAAATCAACCCATTCCCGATATTCTTTTAAGATTAATTATGAGTGAAACCATCCCCCAAATCATCCTTTCTTTTAAGCCAGAAATTTCTCTAATTGAGGATGCCGAAAAAGGCTTAATTTTAAAAGCCCCATACATCGACTTTAACCTCAACAAACTCTCCCCCGGAATTGTCGCCGCGATTAAAGTTATTTCTACCGCAGGCGCCACCGAAACAGCCCTAACTCAACTGGTAGTTGCTACCGATGGCAGTTCCGCCCTCGCTAAATTCTACTACTACCTAGAACAATTTGTCATCCTGGGTTTAGTTTACCATACTTTAGAAATAGACGGCAGTGCGATCGCTACAGCCGTGCCAATAGCCACACCCTATAAATGGCAATTATCAGAGACAATTACTGATAATAACTATCAACTTTCACGCTTTGCCTATTGCCACTCAGAAAAATCCCATCTTGTAGTAGAATCTCCCCTTTCCAAAGCCAAAATCATTCTCAAAGATTGGCGCAGTGCAGCTTTAATTAACGAACTTTCGCGACCTAAAGCCATCTCGGATTTAACCACAATTCCGGGGGTTTCTGAAGCCACCGCCCGATTATTTATCAGCTTTTTGTTAACTACTGAAGTGCTATCATCTGTTAACAACAATAGCAGCTTAGAACCAAGTAAAACTCTAACTCAATGGGAATTTCACGATTTATTATTTCACTCCCGCAGTCGCGGCGGCAGACATTCCAATCTGATGGGCAAAACCTTTCGATTTTTAGGGCAAATCGAACCGACACCCGTGCTCAAAGCCAAACCATCCAACGAGATTATTAATCTTTATAAACCTGACCTAGACAGTTTGAAACAAACAGATAGACCTTTTACAGCAATTTTAGAATCAAGAAAATCCATTCGGCAACATGGAGAAAAGCCGATTACTGTTGAACAATTAGGAGAATTTCTGTATCGTTCCGCGAGATTGCGCGAGATTGTCCCCAGAGATAACATGGATTGCAGCAATAGACCTTATCCAACCGGAGGCGCTTGCTACGATTTAGAGATTTATACAGCTATCAATCGCTGTGAAAATATTGAGGCTGGCTTGTATTATTATGCACCCGAAGAACACCAACTTTGTAAAATTTCTGGGAAAACAAAGCAGGTAGAAGCATTGCTAAAAAGTGCAGGCTTGTCAGTACAGATAGAGGTAGAACCACAGATTTTAATTCTGCTATCCTCTCGGTTTTCGAGAGTAACTTGGGGCTATGAATCAATGGCCTATAGTCTAATATTAAAGCACGTTGGGATTTTGTATCAAACGATGTATTTAGTGGCAACAGCAATGAATCTCGCGCCGTCGGGAGTTGGCGGGGGAAATTCCGAGTTATTTGCAGCAGCGGCAGGATGCGATTATTTTGCCGAATCCTCAGTGGGAGAGTTTATCTTGGGGAGTCGGTGATTAGTTTCCTATACAGGTAGGGACACGGCACTGCCCATTGGTGTCAACTTAACTTCTAACCCAGTCACAGACTCGGGTTTGACTATTAAACTTAGATCCCCCCTAGCCCCCCTTAATAAGGGGGGGACAGGAATATTCTCAAAGTCCCCCTTCTTAAGGGGGATTTAGGGGGATCTAGACTGGGCTAAAAGCGAGATTTATCAGGGGTTTCAGTCTTAAGTTGACACCAATGGGAACTGCGGTGTCCCTACTACGGGGATTGACGAAAATTAAAATGAATTTTACGACCCTAAATCATAACTGGGTGGCAACCATGCAGGCCGACTCAAGTTAAAGTTTTCCTCTAACATTAATTCTGCACTATTCAACGCTCCTTGCACCCATCCTTGCATATTTGAATAGGCTTCGCCACAGACATAAACATTAGCAGCATGAATCGGATGCCGCATCTGTTTCATCACTTCCCAGGGCTGACAGCGGGGGTTCCAAGAGTGCCATCCTCCCCCGTAGGGATCTTTTTGCCAGTCGATATAAAGGGCGGTATAAGGTTCTGGAATATCTGCTAAATTGTGTAGGGCTTTGATTTGTCGCTGGGCCGTCCGTACCATGTTCTGAGAAGGAACTAAGGGGTCTGTGGTAATAGAACCATCACTTTTCAGAAAAGCTCTCAATTCCAGTTTTTCGCCTCGTTCTCCGCGAAAAGCTGGACGTTTTTCTGGGTTATCTGGATTATAGGCCATCGTTCGCCAAAAACCCGCAGCAATATTATCAGAAAAAACACTTAATAATAGCGAGTTGTGATTGTTGGGATCGCCCCCTTGGGTGCTTTCTGTACCGAAGTAGTAACACTTTTGCATCGGCAAATCTGTAGCTGAAGTACCACCATGAATATTTAGTTCGTGCCACCAAGGAGTATGATAGCCGAGGAAAAGTTTGTAAGCGGAATCGCCACTAACAGTTTGGATATTTTCCTGAAAAGTTGAATTGCTAAATAGGAAATTCTGCTGATTTTCTACGGCCAACAGTTCTAGCGATCGCTTCGGCATTGCTAAAATCAGATGTTTCGCGAACACGGGCGGGAGGGAATGGCCAGCGCGATCGACAAAATTTAACCTAATCAGCCCTTCAGAGGTGCGATCGAAGGTTTTTAATCGATGATTTAGGCACACTTCCCCACCCTGTCTCTCAAATTCTGTCGCGAGGGTTTTCGGTAATGTTTGGTAGCCATCAGCCATCATGTACCAAGTATCGCTGTAGGGAAGAGACATACTCGTAGCGATCGCACTAGCCGCATTCCAAGTACCCAAATCCGAATAGAAAAAGCCTGTATCCAAACAGAGATTGTAAGCCTCGTTGCTAATTTCCTTCAGCAACACTTCCCAAATACTCAAATCATACAAGTGTTGACCGTCAATTTTCAGCGTTTCGCGATCGCGCTTCCACTCTTGTGAGGCAAAATAGGCCGCAGTCAATTTTTGATCGGGAATCGCCCGCCCAACAGCCAAATCGAACAATTCCTCATAATTTTTACCTTCTTCATCCGGCCGTAAATTATAAGGTACTTTATCCGGTTGGTTAAATTCACTCATCAACAAATGGCGATCGCGAACATATGCCCGTACTCCCGGACTGCTAAAGTCAACAACCGTTGTCTTCAGGTTCAGCAACTGAATCAATTCCCAGACAATAGCCTGAGATTCCGTCACATACATCCCACCCAACTCAGCCTGAACATGAGGCATCCCCGGCATTGTCATTGATAATAACCGACCACCAATGCGATCGCTCAATTCATAGAGACGAATCTTAGAAGATTTGTGATGAGATGCTAACCGCCAAGCAGCGTAGACCCCAGAAACGCCACCACCCACAACTGCAACATCAATCATTTGATTTGGCTTAACTGCACTATTACTCATAACTTCCTAGTAAAATTCCCACCTAAAAAATTACTTATCGATCAATCAGCGTCAGGACACTCCAAGAACCTATTAGCGTCAAGTTACATAAAGAGAAAAAACCATCGTAATATAATCAGTCATTGGCCAATAGTAATTCGCATTTAAATTGCATACTAAAAGAAATTTTTCCTCGTGTGGGGAGTAGGGGTTGGGCATCTTGCCCGCCCTCAACATACAAATTAAATGCACAACAGTTTAGTAATTCGCCTCACTTTGATATTGATTGTACGGCATTGCATAATTTTGGGAGGACTCTTGTAGGGTGAACTCTTATAGCCACGCCGAAAAATAAGGGTTTTCAGCTTTGATAAAATTCAAAATCATCCCGCAAATATGCAACGCCTCACTTTCAACTACAAATATTTCTGCAACAACAAACCCATTTTCTCCTTAGTTGCGGTCGGCACTTGATCCAGCCGAGTCAGAATTGCATATTTTAAAGCTGAATGTGCATCAGATACTGGGGGGTTTTCTGTTAGTCTACGGACTGTTTCTTGAATGACTTTTTGAGCATTCTCTGCATTGCGGTGCAAATTGGCTATTACCATTTCTACTGTTACGCTGTCGTGTTCGGTATGCCAGCAGTCGTAGTCTGTGACTAATGCTAAAGTTGCGTAGGCAATTTCAGCTTCTCTCGCTAATTTTGCTTCCGGCAAATTTGTCATCCCAATGACTGTGGCATCCCAACTGCGGTAAAGGTGGGATTCTGCTTTTGTGGAAAATGCGGGGCCTTCCATGCAGACGTAGGTGCCGCCCCGGTGGAGGTTAACGTCGGGGAGGTTCAAGGATTCGATCGCACTTGCTAACACTTTAGCCAATTCGCCGCAAACCGGATCGCCGAATGTGATGTGACCGACTATTCCTTCTCCAAAAAAAGTAGAAACTCGATTTTTTGTACGATCGATAAACTGATCCGGTACTACCATATCTAAAGGTTTCGCCTCTGTTTTCAGGGAACCAACCGCCGACGCTGAGATTAAATACTCAACTCCCAAACTCTTCATTGCATAAATATTTGCGCGATACGGCACTTCTGAGGGCAAAAAAGTGTGGTTGCGGCCGTGTCTAGCCAGAAATGCTACGGGCGTACCGTCCAATGTTCCCACAATTGCGGCATCCGATGGCGCTCCAAAAGGTGTATCAATTTTCACCTCTTCAATATCCTTGAGGGCCTCCATTTTATACAAACCGCTGCCGCCGATAATTCCGATTTTTGCTTGTGCCATTTTTACCCTCTGCTTGAGTTTTACCACAGTGATTCTATCGGGCCATCGTTAAGTTGGCGTAAAGATAATTGAAGATTTCGTGACAACAGTCACCCGACATACACTATTTTGTCACCAAAATCATGTGATATTAATCACAAAGTAGCTTCACAAAATCTTTAAAAATAAAGGTACACAGTTCTGTTACTTATTTTTAGCGTGTTAAGCTCATGACAGTCAGCTCTGCTAACCTCCCCAAAATCTCGATCGAGGCGATCGTCCAGCGCATCTTTGCTTTTCGTCAAATCACCCCCCTTGACAGACGGCTGCTGAAATCAGCCATGCTAGCCCAGAATGGTCTTAACGAAAAAGACCAGTGTCACATCAACCGAGTGTGTCAGGGCATCCAAAACGGCTTGATTTTAGTTGTAGAATAAATTTCCAGCACTATATCTTGCTAGCTCAAGAAGGTGTTTTAAAATTTGTGTCTGAGTCTGTATCTGCTAAAACTGCGTTCGAGCGCTGTTTTACTATTTTTCGGCGCGCGATTGATCAACATCACAAATAATATTATTTATATCGTTGCCGGTTGCATCGGAATTAATAAAATCGAGTCAACAGTTAACATTCAACCATCCAGTTTTGCGACCCCTCCTTCTACATTCAGCAGTCAGTCGATTTTAGATTTTAGATCTTAGAATTGACTCCACAGATGAATCGGGAAGCTGGAAATTAGGTGTAAAATATTTCGCTTCTCAACAGTCAACAGTCAGCAGTCAACAGTCAACAATCATTTCCCTCGTGCAACCGGAATTGATATTACATCTTATCGATCAAAATTCAGCAGCCAAAAGCCTGTATAAGTCATGCCACTATCATCGGGCTGCACTAACAAAAAATGTAATCCTTTACTTAATTGCTTACGCTGTTGGTAAATTTGGGCCGCGGCTTTCACCTCGCTATCTTCAAAAGTAGCCACAACCCACCTATCTACTAACCCAGCTTCCAATATCAATCCGTCTGGTTCTCCAGCGATATAATTCAAAGCAAAAGGTTTGGCATCCTGAAGCCATCTAGCCAACCGCATAGACTGGCGTCCGCCGTCAATCACCACTCCCGGTACGGGTACTGTTGAGGCCAAGCCCAAATTCAGCGGTAACAGCAATTCTGGCATTTCCAAAATTGGCAGGGGACGCCCTTGGAAAGCCTCTTCAATGTCGCCGGCGGGTAGGGAAGCAAAACGCCAGCCATCCCCCCAGAGGTTTTCGGGTAAGGGTACGGGCGGCGGCGAGTCGAGGGCGATCGCGCTGTAAGTTTCACCTGTATAATTAGGCATACTCGAATATTCTTTGGCGCGTTGTTGCAGCAGCAATTTCAGAGCAGCAGTGCGCCGAGTCGCTTCCACCTTGACACCCAAAACTTTGCCCGCAGCTTCGATTAAGCCCAGAGACTGAGGCCTAAATACTTGAATCAAGTCGGGCAAATTCTGAGTTTGAGCTTGCTGCTGCAACTGCGAAGCTAGCCAATTAGAATTTGCGTCTCCCTGGCTACAAACAGCGCTAAATTGAAAACTGCCTTCCGAGTCGCAAATTAAGAGTTCCCACAGTGGTTTGCCAGTTTCGTCTTGGAGAGGGCGGCGGTAAAAATCGGCTTGCCAAATACGCATAAATAATTTAAAAATAAAATCTACAACTCGATAATTTTAATATAGCCTGGTGACAATCCGATACAATACCGAACTTTGAAAAAAAACTTCGAGCGATATAGCCATCCTCGCATCATTTGTGAATTTCTTACTCCCTCCCCTTTATAACCCACATTCCGCACCCCCAACTGGCACATACGCGGATTGAGGGGGTAAAAGTGAATCATCCGAGACAAAGCGT